>NZ_JNLQ01000002.1:3328259-3630828 GCF_000703165.1 Butyrivibrio sp. AE3004 | reverse complement strand
CGTCAGAGTTTTTCCTATAAATGAACATTACCTCTTTATCACAGATCAGAGAGTACGCGTTAGCAGATTTACAAAGCAGTTCTTTTATTTCTTCATCCGACTTGATTTTTATGCTGTTATAATTCCAAGAGGTTGTCGTAATCCTTTTTCTTGCCATTATTTACCCCAAATCAAAGCAAAAAGCCGGTTGGTAAATCCAATCGGACTTGGTTTTGCTCTAGTTTTCTGATTTTATAGATGCCCGCCATCTTGCCTCGCGGCACGGATTAACCTATCCGTAAAAGGTTTTGATGGTCTCCTGATAACGACACGCGCTACATTAAGCCATCTCGGAGTTCGAGTTTTTTACACTGTCAGAACCAGTGGGAGAAGCTCCTTATCTCCATAAAGATGAGCACGCTCATCTGGCAATTAAAATATAACATGTGGGGTGGCAAATATCAATATAGTAGGCAACAATTTTATATTTCTTTCACATGTAGTTTCAATTCTTGATACCATAACCTCATTCCTTTTCAACAAATTGAATAGGCTGGAATCTGTCAGAATATACCAGTTCTACATACGCATTTTCGCTGTTGGGTCAGTCTCATTAGGATTCCTAATTATATCTCCATAAAGCTTGAAGTCCCATATCTTGCTTGCCTTCTCCCTGAAATTTCCCGTAGCACCACTGAACCATTTAATAAGCGAAATATCTTTCTTATCATTTGGCAATAAACAGCACCCCTAGTGTTCCGGACCACAGTGCGACGAAACAACACTTCCTGCGCGGGTCTCAAGGATTTCTTTGAACACGCCAAGACTAACCCAGATATTCTCTCACAGATTCAAACCACTTTCCTGTCGCATCCGGAATGGGTTATAAAATACGCGCTCCGGTCTGGCATTTTTCAGGTCAGCTTCCATGTCCCTGACATAATCAAGTACATAGCGTCTGCTTGATCCGCGATATTTCTTTTCCGGATGCATGGCCCCGTCAGATACAGCGATACGCGGATGGATCTTCAACGCTGTTCCAAAGAAGGCAGCAAGGCCAGAACAGCGACCGCCCCTATGTAGATAAAACAAGGGTATCTATCACAAAGCTTGCACGAACTTTATCTTTGGTTTTCTCTATCTCGCTTGCTATTTCTTTTGCTGTCTTTCCTTCTTTTGCCAGCTCTGCAGCATACACTACCAATAGTCCGATACCTGTGGAAAGATTTGCAGAATCATAACATGAACTCTGTCAGACATGCCAAGATCTTCTGCAGCAAGTCTGACATTGTTAAAGTTTGCCGACATTGAAGATGATATCGTGAAAATAACGTATTCATCTGTTTCTGACGGATCCAGGTATTTGGAAATATCCTCAATGCTGGCCGCTGCTGTCTTGAGCGTTTCTCCATGTTCATCAGACCATTTATGGATCTGTTCGGGAGAAATATTGACGCCATCGAGATATTCCACATCCCCGAGTCTTACATATAGCGGGATTATACCGATGTCGTATTTTTTGAATCAATTCGGTGACAGATCACAGGTACTATCTGACAGAATTTTTATCATTATTTTCCCCCAGGCAATTATGCGCCTCTGTTCTCTTTCTTCTTGGATTCCTTAACATCAGGAAATTCCAGTTTTTTTCTGCGCTTTCTATATTTTTCTTTTGCATAGTTCTCGTAAGATTTTCTGTAGTGCTTCTGGTGAGCCCAGATATCATCAGCTACAGGTCCCCACTCTTTTGAATAATTATCACATTTTGCGCAGAGGTGTTCAACGCTTTCTTTCTGATTCTTCATTGGTGCCATGGGCTCCGGATCTTGCTACCATCTCTCTAAGAAGCTCGGGATTTTCAAGCATAGGACATGGCCTTAAATGATTCTTATTAAAGGGCTGTCCCTTATGATATTCCATGAAAAGAGGGCTCTTTAGCATCTCAAGGATTGAGTGAGTATGGATATTGGTGTTGGAGAAGTGGACAAATACGCAGGGCTCAGCATCTCCGCTTGAATTGATGTGGAAGTAGTTTCTTCCGCCAGCGATACAGCCACCAACAGCTTCCCCGTCATTTTTGGAAATCCATTGGGAAGAATCCGATATCGCACTTATCACTTCTAAGGAACCTGATCTGTTCCACCATCTTTTTTCTCTGCTCTACTGTTGGCATAAGCTCTGGAACAGCATTGTTACCAACCGGCATGTAGTGGAAGAAGAATCCGAATCTTGCGCTTTTTTCAGCTATGAACTCGATGAATTTAGGATCAGTTACTGCATCGATATTATTCCTTGTATAGCAGATGGAAGTGCCATATACAATTCCGTATTTCTTAAACAGGTCCATGGCTTTCATAACAGCATCGTAGTGACCAATTCCACGTCTTGCATCATTAGTATCCGGAGTACCTTCGATAGAAAGCTGGAACGTGATGTTTCCAAGCCTTACTACTTCCTTGCAGAAGTCCTCGTCGATTAAAGTGGAGTTATCAAAAATAGAAAACTCTACATCATTGTGCTTTTCAGCAAGGCGGAGCACATCCTTCTTTCTGACAAGAGGCTCACCTCCTGTCATCATGTAAAGGTAAACACCCAGCTCTTTTCCCTGGGTAACGATCTTATCCATGTCTTCAAAAGAAAGATTGTGCTTGGGGCCGTAGGTTCCGGACCAGCAGCCCTGACAGTGCATGTTGCAGGCACTTGTTGGATCAAAGAGAATAAGCCATGGTATATTGCAGCCATACTTTTTCCCTGTTAGCCCTTATCATCTTAGTGCCTCTGAAAAAGGCCTCATAACCAAGGTTGAGCATTGTCATCTTGGCAACATGAGGATCTGTCTCATCAACTACTTTATTCAGAAACTTGACCCATCTGTTATCGGGATCTCTTAAAAGCATTTCCTTACCTGATCAAGCTTTTCTTTTCTTGTGGCATCTTTCCCCCCAAAATTTCTCTGCCTGGTCCACGAGCTTTAAGTATGTTGCTGTTCTGTTCTCAGACTTATCCAGATTTGCAAGAAATCTGTCTATCAAAATACTGAATGCCTGTCTCTGTGCCTTGTGAGAAATAGTTTCTATAACCTGCATACTTGTTTTGCCTCCCCATGTAGTGGTTACAATCATTCTGATGTTACAAGTGTAACTCCGCCAAAAAGACGAATACAACGGCTCTGAGCTCGGACATGACAGTAGCAATACCATTTGGAGCGATGTTTACATAATCGTACATTTTGTAACAGCGAGGAAAAGAAATATGACTACCACAAAAGAACCTTTGACAGAAATGCAGAAAAAGATGTTCTGCGGATGAATAATAAAGAATCTAACCAGCCTGACAAGAGAATGTCTTCAGCTTGCGCTGATGCACCTTATGGGAGAACACCCCATATGAAAAAATCACCGTCAGCGAGATCGTGCGTCGTGCCGGAGTGTCAAGAACGGCATTCTACCGTAACTATGCAGACAAAGAAGATATTTTGCATGAACTGGGAAACAAACTTATAAAAAGGATTGCTGATATCAGCGAAAAACCAGAGTTTCACGAGAACCCTCATCGGTGGTTTGAAGATGTTTTTAGAACTGTCCGTGAGGATAAGGAAACCATTACCTTATTTGATCAGGCAGGTATATTACAGCGTGAACTCTTTTCCGGAAGATCCATTTCAGAGCTTCTCTACCTGCAACAGATACCGAGACAAAGTACATCAGGCTCGCTTCAGAAGCAGCTTTTTTCCAGATACTTATCAGTTGGTTCAGGGACGGGATGCATGAAAGCGAAGAGCATATGGCAGATATCTGCGTATATGTCTTTGAGAACACACTGAAAAAACTGCCATAAGATAAATTGGTGCGCATCACGGAAACTTGAACCTCCCATTCCCTCACCACCACTAGACAGTTTAATTCCGATAGTATAACTTTCTACCTAATGAAATGTGTCCACTGATGTTCTTCCTTCTCAGGAAGTCCATACTTTTCTTTTCCAAGAGCGATGCTCTTCATAAGGAAAGTCATGTTTTCTTGCAAGCGTTCGCATGGTCTGAAGACCTTCCAGATCCTGCTCCGCCTCTCCCTTTTCTCTGCCATGAACACTGTTCCAGTACTGGCTTGATGCAACAGGCATTCCACTGATTGTGAAATACTTATTGAGTTCATCATATGTAGCAGAACAGCCACCACGTCTTGCTATAGCTACTGATGCTCCTACTTTCATTGTCTTGTCAAAATGAGTGCTGAAGAAAAGTCTGTCAAGACATGAGATAAGCGTACCATTAGCTGATGCAAAATAAACTGGTGATGCCACTACCACAGACCGTCAGCCTCCTCAAATTTCGGAGCAAGTTCATTTACCACATCATTAAATACACACTTGCCTTTTTCGGCACATGCGCGGCATGCAATGCAGCCCCTGATATCCTTGTTTCCGACAAAAACAACTTCCGTCTCTATGCCTTCTGATTCAAACACCTTTACCATTTCATCAAGAGCAATACTTGTGTTTCCGCCCACTCTGGGGCTTCCGTTAATGATAAGTACCTTCATAAAAAACCTCCCTCTCCAATCAATGCAGATTCAGTACGAACTTCACAAACTCAGGACTATCATGGTTTACGATCTCGCTGTGTCCCAGATCCTTTGCAGCCACCTTAGCCATCTCTTCATCAGTGAGTTCAAAATCCCAGATATCGATGTTCTGTTCCATTCTCTCCACATGCACTGACTTGGGGATGATGGAAACACCTCGCTGGGCATTCCACTTCAAAGCAACCTGAGCTGCACTCTTATCATACTTCTTTCCAATCTCTGTAAGAACAGGATCTGTGAAAATCCCATGTTTTCCTTCTGCAAGAGGTCCCCAGGCCTGAGGAACAACGCCATAAGCCTTCATATTCTCAATTGCTGCTTCCTGTGCAAAGAAGGGATGAAGCTCTACCTGATTTACAGCCGGAATTACTTCTACTGTCTCGCAGAGGTTTGTAAGAATAGCAGGATAGAAATTTGCTACACCTATAGCCTTTGCCAGACCTTCCTTGTATGCCTTTGTGATCCCGCGGTAAGCTGCGAAGTAATCACCCATTGGCTGATGAAGGAGAATGAGGTCTGCATAATCGAGTTCCATCTTGCCAAGCGATGTCTTTACAGCTTCATAAGCAGCTTCCTCACTCTTCATGTCGTTTACCCACACTTTGGTGGTTATGAAAAGCTCTTCCCTTGTGGTCAGACCATCAGAAATAGCACGGGCAACTGCTTTTCCAACAGCTTCTTCATTTGCATACGCGGCTGCAGTATCGATAAGACGGTATCCAGTCTTGATAGCGTTATAAACTACCTCTTCGCATTCTTTTAAGTCCGGAATCTGAAATACTCCGAATCCCTCAAGTGGCATCTTTGCTCCTGTGTTAAGTGTAATGTACTCCATAATAGAAATCCTCCTTCTTATCTGAAATTATTCTGTTTGAGCCATTCATCCAGCCCTTCTATTTCCTTGTTAAATAGTCCTGCAACAACATCCGCATTTCTTGCTGACGCTTTTGCATCCTTAAGTGATGTGGTCATGTAGTTTATGATCATCTGTATAAGAGTTCGCAAAAAGATAAATCTTTTTCCTTTCCAGTCCGGATAGGATTCCAAAAATCTCCATACAGGAAGCGGTGATGTGTACCACCAGATAGGAAAATGCCAGAATCAAGCTGTCGTATTTTTCCCACATCCGGAAGAGGTGTCTTTATCTCCGGTCTTATCTTCTTTTCTATCTCTTCCTTTGCCTCTCTATATGCACAGGTGTTGTAATCTTCACTGTAGGGTACCTTTCGCTCGATCCTGAACATATCGGCTCCGGTCTTCGCCACAATCCGTTTGGCAATCTTCTCTGTATTTCCGCTCCATGAGAAATACGCTACAAGTGTCTTCATTTAAACCGCCTCCTGTTTTATATGCGATGTTTATGTTCTATGTTTTTGATGATACCCCGTATATTCAGCTGTGTAAAATTGAACTTTCGTATTATAATATACTTGTTGCGTATATTAATCATTGGGAGTATATCATGATCGAGACATATCTTTTGGAGCATCTTGTAGCTTTTAAGAATCACAGAACATTATCCGAAGCAGCAGAAGCACTTCATCTTACGCAGCCTACACTTACCAGATCCATGAGCAAGCTCGAGGACGAGTTTGGAGTAAAGCTTTTTGAGAGGGAGAAAAAAAGACTGTATCTTAATGATACAGGTAAGGTAGCTGCAGAATATGCAGAAGATATTCTTCACATGCATGAGGCCATGGAAGAACAGGTACGTCTTTCTGACAGAAGAAGCAAGACCATAACTGTAGGATCCTGTGCACCTGGTCCGCTTCTTGAGCTGATGCCAAGACTATCAACGACATTTTCTAATATGGCATTATCAACAGAGATGACAGATGAAGAAACCCTTATTACAGGGATTAATAACAAAACATATCAGATGATAATACTCAACCATCAGCTTGAAGGTGAGCTTTATCATTCCCAGCACTGCGGCTCAGAACACCTTTGTGCATCACTAATACCGGAGCATAAACTTGCATATGAAAGCTCCATCACGTTCAAGCAAATGGATGGTGAAAGTTTTCTCATGGTATCTGAAGTCGGAGTATGGGATGCCATCGTCCGAAAACATATGCCAAAGTCGAAGTTTCTTCTTCAATCGGGAACAGAATCCCTTATGGAAGTCGCAGAGACTTCGTCCCTTCCTGCCTTCTCGACTGACCTAACCAATCGCGTTCTTGGAATGCGTCACAACAGATTTTCTGTTCCATTTTCTGATAAAGATGCACAGATGGACTTCTACTGTATTTGTCTGAAGTCAGAGTATAAGAATTACATAAACTGGTTCAAGAGATTATGATATTTCTTCATACAATGAATCTCCGGAGTGGCGCGCAAAGTGGGACTTGCTCCCGTGACCCTCACACTGCCAGTGTGATGCGCTCCCAACTGCGCTAATGCCCCAGACCTCATGTATATGAAGTCAGCGTGCTACGAAAAATAACACTTCCATTCGATTATATCACTTATGATGCCAGTATTTCGCTGATTTTATCGCCAATTCCTTCAAGCGCCATTCCAACTGCAACAGCAGCAAAAGTTATGAGGAATGCTCCGAATGACATACCAACAGAAATGGCTACTGCCCCCCACATCTGCTTGCTGACATACATGATGATTATTACAAGCATCGCAAGGTAAAATAGCCCCAGGATAACGCAGCCGATCCTTGAAAGCAGTTCCACCCATGTCCTGATGAAGCATACCATCAAGAATACCGGTAACAATATGATTTTCAGTAAAAGCTTTAAAACAAACATTTTTACCCCTCCATAAAATCTTCATAATCCGCATTGTTATTGTCAGCCACCTTTTGATAATTACTCTGTGCACCCTCATTGCATTCAGCCTCAAACTGCATATCTGCTGTCCCGGACACATTAAACAGCATTGCAAGAAGGTATGCCCTAGAATTATTTGGTGTCTTTTTGAGCTTAGACCAGTTCTCTATCACTGTTTCAAGCTGGAATCTGTTAAGCTTCATAAAGCGACCTTTAACTACATTCAGCTCTCTTTCTTCTCCAGCGATTGTGATTGTGCTGCGTCTTGAAGTAAGCACATCAACAATCAGATCCTCAAGTCCACGTACTTTGCTTTCCCAATGCGGATATGCACTGCAGATAGAATCAGTCCCTATGTCTTCCCTGACATACAATCTTGTAGCTGTTTCATCAGAGTCACATCCCATCCCATCAATCGTCGAAGCCTTAGTATTACTTGGATAGATATGGATAAGATTATTATTATTAATTTTATTTTTATTAATAATATTCTTATTAGGGTCCCGATTATAAACTTCTAGAGTGTTAGAATTTAAACTTCTAGAAGTCCCATTTATAAACTTCTTGAAGTTTACATTTTGGGATTCTGAAACTTCCGTTTTTTCTTCTGAATCCCTATTAATAAACTTCTGAACTGGAACAGTATCTTCGTTTTCATATTCATCTGCAGAGTAATCGTATTTTGCCTCAACTATTCTCATGACATAAATTCGAGATTGCCTTCCCTGGCCACACTTCACACGTTCTATAAGCCCGATTCCATTGTCCGTATCAAGCTCTTCCAAGACTTTAAAAGCTGTATTTCTGCCCACATTAAGCTCCTCCTGAATACTCTCAATAGAGAAATATATGAAGGTTTTACCATCTTTATCGATCTGATTATTTATAGCTGATAATTTCATCCTATCCAGCATAATTCCATATAGAACCTTAGCATTTGAAGATAGCTTTTTTAGTTCCGGATCATGTTGAAGTGCTTTCGGTAAGACTATAAAGCAATTTGAAGCAGGCTCTTTTCCGTTAAAATACTCAAATTTCATTTCCCCTTTTTATCCCCTTCCTTTATCCAGAGATGCAATTTTTGCACCTCTGGAACCATTATCTTCATCCTTGTAGATGAAATTCTTAACGTAGTACAGATTGGGCATACCCTGTCCTCTTGTTTCTATATCAAGGATCCCTATCTCCTCCAACTGTTTTAATGCCGCACTGATTGTTCTTGTAGAGAGCCCTATATCCTTATGCATCTGTTCCAACGGGTATATTACGTAGAGTCTTCCCAATTCATCTCTCCACCCATTTCTGACTGCCATCTTTATTCTCTGAAGCAAAATTCCATAAACAACTTTCGCTTCTATAGATAAGGACTCAAATGCATCATCCAAAAACATAAGTAGTGGTATCTCAACCATGGCATATTGCATGGCCTGCCTGCCGTAATGATAATCAAGTTTCATCCTGTACCTCCTTTTGTGATTCTTTCCACTGCGCCAAGAGTTCAAGGATTATTCTTTCTCGTTCTCTTGCTGGCATGTGTGACGGAAAATATTTATTCAGCTTCTTTTCTGAGATAGCTACTTTTCCGCTTATCTTAGGTTCAGGCAATGCAGCATTCATAACCTGTATGACTGTATATTGCGTGAGATTATCCAGATTGGGATGATTCTTCAGCGCTTCAATCTGTTCCTGTTTTAAGAAGCCATTTTCGAGACGATACTCATAAACCCATCTTTGAACATCCTTATCAAAATATGAAATCTCTGCCCCAAGACCAATTGCGATTTTCTTTTCGTCGACCATATCCAATAATTCCGGAAGAAGTTCTGTAAGACGGATATATTTTTTTACTTGTGTTTTACCCATTCCATATTCTTCACCTGCAATGGCTGCAGCTTCTTTCTTACGGGTTCCATCAGCTGCGGATTCATCATTTAACTTCCGCCGCTCAGTGGCGGAAGTACCTTCATCCAACTTTCGCCACTCAGTGGCGGAAGTCAAATCTGTCCTTGCACCCTGTCTTCTCATGACATCCATTTTCATCTTTAAGGAAAAAGCCCTTTCACTTGGAAGTATTTCCTCTCGCTGGACATTACTATCGACCATTGCTATTACAGCTTCATCATCAGACAGTTCCTTTACAATTGCCGGGAGTGTATCTACCCCAGCTATCACAGCTGCATGCATTCTTCTGTGTCCTGAAATCATTTCATAACCACCATTGTTATCCGGTCTGACAAGTACAGGGGAAAGAATTCCGTTTATCTTAACGCTTTCAACCAGTTCTGACATTTTCTCATCATCAATAACCTTGAAAGGATGATCCTTGAACGGATGGATCTTATCTATCTTTATTTCCTCTGTACCGTCCTTAAATGTTGGAGCCCCAAGAAGCTCATCTACAGTTTCAAAATGTATCTTTTCTCTTTTAGCCATAATCGAAGTCCCCCTTATGAATTACTTGAAACAAAATCTGTAAGTTCCATATATGCTCCGGCAACCTTGCCCTTCGGGTCATACTCGTAAATACTCTTGCTCATTGCAGAAGTCTCTGTAGCTCTTATTGAAAGCGGTATCTCTGCAGGAAGTACTCTCAGAGTTTTTCCATAAACTTCATTGACCTCAGCTATTATCTCTTTTGCATAGTTGGTTCTCTTATCCACCATGGTTAAAAGAATTCCTTCTATTTCAAGTTTTGAATTGAGCCTTCGCTTTACGGTATAAATCGTTTTAAGAAGTGCCTGGAGTCCCTTTACAGGGAGGAATGCTGCAGCACATGGGATCAGGCAGCTATCAGCACATGCAAGTGCGTTTACTGTCATTACTCCAAGTGATGGCATGCAGTCGATTATGACATATGAATATTGGTTCTTTATCTGTTCTATATAATCTCTGAGCACAAGTTCTCTGCTCATGACATTAACAAGTGATACCTCTGCAGCTGAAAGCCCGATATTTGAGGGAAGCAGGTCAAGGTTTTCACTATGATGCAGGATTGCATAGCCTTCCGGTATATCTTCCTCGTTTACAATCTTTTCGATCACGTCTACAATAGTGACATCAAGATTATCTGGTTCCCTATAGCCAAGGCAGATTGAAAGACTTGCCTGGGGATCGTTATCGATAAGGAGCACCTTATGTCCCTTATTTGCGAGACCTATACCAAGGTTCATGGCGGTTGTGGTCTTAGCTACCCCACCTTTCTGATTTGCGATTGCGATTACTTTGCACATACTTTTTTCCTCCCGTCTTTTCCGTTTTTTCTGAGATAATCCTCAATGATTGATCTTTTGATAAGAACCTTTTTATGTAATTTGTAAATTGCTCCGGCTCTGTCAGCAGCCCTTGTGACTGATTTATAACTCATCTGGTAATAGTAGATTGCCATTTTGATAGTGATGAAACTTCTCTGTGCAAACAGGATATCTTCATCATCTATCTGATCTGAGAACATCCATATCGTTCCAAACATGCTCAACCCTCCCTGTCCTCTAATACCTTTTTCTCTCTATTTCCATTTGTCTGATAGAGACCGGCAGGCTGATGGAATTTTTCAAGGTATTCATCAAAAATATCCCTGTTTATCAGGACAATCCCATCTCTTCTGTAAATGGCTCCGCACTGATCAGCCATCTCAAGAAGCTTTTTGTGTTCCAGGCTGTAAACAAGCTCAGCATCTCGGTACCTTAAAAATTTCTTGTTCAATGTCCTTACCACAAGTTTTTCCTGAATTACGGTTCTTGTTTCTGTGTCTCGCTCATCTTCTGCCATGTAGTCCTTATTAATGTCAAAATGTGGTTCGTCTGCTTTTTTCTTTCCCATGATTTTTCTCCTTTTTATTTTTTGTGCCGAAGAGAATCATTCAGAAAAAGCCAAACAAAAAAGCTGCTTCTTAGAAATTTTTACTTTCTAAAAAGCAGCTTTCATTACTTAATGTAAGCCTATGTCTCTCTATGATCATTTTTGTCTATCTGACATAACTTGGTAAGTTTTAGCCACGTTAGACATCAAAGTGTTGTCAAATTGTTGTCAAAATCCGTATCCCATGCTTGGAAGCCGCATGGTTACTGGCTTTTTCAGTCGATGTGCTTTAGTGTCGGGAAGAGCAACACATCCCTAATTCCCGCACTATTAGTAAGCAGCATACACAATCTGTCGATACCATAACCGATACCGCCCGTCGGAGGCATACCGATTTCAAGCGCATTGAGGAAGTCCTCATCTGTATGCTCAGCCTCTTCATCACCGGCTTCTGCATTGGCATCCTGAGCTGCGAAACGCTCTCTCTGATCGATAGGATCGTTAAGCTCTGAGTATGCGTTGCACATCTCCCATGTGTTGATGAAGAGCTCAAAACGCTCAACCTTCTCAGGATCTGAAGGCTTCTTCTTGGTAAGAGGTGAGATTGCAAGCGGATGATCCATGATGAATGTAGGCTGGATCAGCTTCTCCTCACAGAACTCTTCGAAGAAGAGGTTAATGATGTCGCCCTTAGTGTGACGATCCTCGAATTCAACATGATGTTCCTTAGCGATAGCCTTTGCTTCTTCATCTGTCTTAACAGCGTCGAAGTCAACACCTACATACTTCTTGATAGCATCGTTCATTGTAAGGCGCTCGAATGGCTTACCAAGGTCGATGATGTTGTCACCGTAAGGAATCTGAGTTGTGCCGCAAACCTTCTCAGCGAGGTAACGGAACATGCTCTCTGTGAGCTCCATCATTCCTTCATAATCTGTATATGCCTGGTACAGCTCCATAAGTGTGAACTCAGGATTGTGTCTGGTATCTGTACCTTCGTTTCTGAATACACGACCAATCTCAAATACTCTCTCAAGACCGCCTACGATAAGTCTCTTAAGGTAAAGCTCAAGTGAGATACGAAGCTTTCTCTCCTCATCAAGTGCATTGTAATGTGTAAGGAAAGGTCTTGCTGCAGCACCGCCTGCGTTCTCAACAAGCATAGGTGTCTCGACCTCCATGAAGTCTCTGCCTGCAAGGAAATTACGGATTTCCTGGATGATCTGAGACCTCTTGATGAAAGTCTCCTTAACCTCTTCATTCATGATGAGGTCAACGTAACGCTGTCTGTAACGTATCTCTGTATCTGTAAGTCCGTGGAACTTCTCCGGAAGAGGCTGAAGTGACTTGGATAAAAGTGTCAGGTCCTTAACATGTACAGAAATCTCTCCGGTCTTTGTTCTGAAAGCAAAGCCCTTAACGCCGATGATATCACCGATATCCATCTTCTTGAATGCAGCGTAGCTCTCCTCTCCAAGATCATTTCTTGAAACATAGAGCTGCATGCGTCCGGACTTATCCTGAAGGTTAGCAAAAGATGCCTTACCCATTACACGCTTACTCATCATACGTCCTGCAAGAGATACAACCTTCTCTGCCGGAATATCTGAAAGCTCGGGAGTGATCTGCTTACCCTCTGCATCTGTCTCGGGTACAACCTCCAATGTATCAAAGTTGTCTCTGATCTCCTGTGCATGATGTGTCTGATCATACTTTACGATCTGAAAAGGATCCTTACCCTCAGCCTGAAGGTTAGCGAGCTTCTCACGACGAACCTTCTTAAGCTGGTTAATATCTTCTGTCTTCTGCTGATTCTTCTGCTGATTCTGATTTTCTGCCACTTTTCTCCTCTTTCCAGCCAATCCACTCATCTGACGCTTTTGGCCATTTGTCCTCGCTTCATTTCTCTCATCGATAATGATCACGAACTGATTTTAATTGGTTTGACTTAATAACTATTTCAAAATGTAAAAAAGGGGCAAATTTTCATTACCCCTGCTTTTTTAACTATTGTTATATCAAGAAATGTTCTTAATATCTGAACAGCACTTCTAAGTCTCTGTTCAGGAATTCTTATTTACGAACGATCTCAAGAACCTTATACTTGAAGTCACCCATCTGTGTCTCAACGATGACTTCTTCTCCAACCTTTGCACCGATAAGTGCCTTACCTACAGGTGACTCGTTACTGATTTTACCCTTAAGGCTGTTAGCTTCTGAAGAACCAACAATGCTGTACTGAACTTCCTCATTGGCATCAACGTCAAGAAGCTTTACCTTTGCACCAACGCTTACCTTATCAAGATCAACGTCCTCGTCAACTACGACTTCAGCATTCTTAAGGATTTTCTCAAGCTCCTCGATACGAGCCTCAATGTCACGCTGCTCATCTTTAGCTGCATCGTACTCGGCGTTCTCTGAAAGGTCACCCTGCTCACGTGCTTCCTTGATTCTCTCAGCAACTTCTGCTCTCTTTACAACCTTAAGATCGTGAAGCTCATCCTCGTAAGCTTTAAGTCCTTCATAGGTTAAAATGTTCTTTTTCTCTTCCATTTCTGTACCCTTTCTTATATGAATTTCGCTTGCGAAATTCCAGCGCCGAGCCGGCTGCAGTAAGCAGCACCTTTATTATGCACAAGTGCGCATCCTCGCAGAGCGATTTACCATATAGATACTACTATATGATAAATAATACGGACACTATGTCCGTGTTATACTCACTTACAATCCATAGCATTATATATGAATAATTATATAAAGTCAAAATAACTTTTTATTAATATAATGATGTAGGTGCCAAAAGTCACATTTATACGTGACCTTGACATGTATTTTGAACATTGATAACTGAATAAAACTATGTTTGATGACAGATTTCCTTATTGAGGAGCATATTCATCCCCTTTATTACCGTCATTCCATAACCAATGCCCGGCATTTCGATTTACCTTTAATAAACCGCATCAGTTTGGCGAAATTTTGGGCACCAACTTTAAAGCCAAAGCGGTATTTTGTCTTTAGCTTTCCACGGACAGGCATTTTATCAACGCCATATTTATTTCTGAGGATTGACGGTGAAGTCTCTACACCGTTCCTGATTCTGCCGATTTTATTTCTGGTATCATCATCCAGAATCTCCAAAGATCCTAACAAACGTTTTCTGGAGTTTAAGGATATAACCATTGTGGCAGTCCGCTTCTTCAGCTTCGGATTGCATTCACATCGGTGCGGACAGTTTTCACATGTTTCTCTTGTGAAAGATACTCGTGCGCTGTTTGTCTGTTTTATGTAAGAAGTGCTCTTTGGAACATTTCCAGCAGGACATTTTGATACCGTACCTTCAGTTGTGATCTCAAATTCAGCAAGTATAGGATTTGGTTGTTTACCAATAAGGCCTGTTGAGAAAACTGCAATGCCTTTTTTAGCAGCCTGCATTTTTATCTCATGGCTGTCATAAGCTCCATCGGTTATAAGCGCTATAGCTTCAGGAGATTCTTCCTGGTTGTCGATGTATTCCTTGATGAATGATGCATCACTTCTGGTATTCACATCATACTGGTAGTCTGTGATAATGGATCCATTTTCACCAACAGTTTCTGTGAGATTGGCTACATATCCGCGGTGCTCTTTACCAGCCTTACTTCTGAAGGTTGCCTCCGGATCAGCTGGATTCTGAAGAATAGTGGCATTCATTTCACCTTTATCTTTCGGAATGATATGGCCATTGCCATCATCCTTGGTCTGTTCTGAGATTGCTCTTTCAAGCAGTTGATAGTCAGTGGTTTCTCCATGGGTATCCTTACATGTTGGAAGAAGTTTGACCGCATCATCGATTACTTTTTGAATCCGTTCTGACTGAGGGATATCCTTTTCGTAATATACGACACGATTCCTGTTGTTAGGATCCGCATAAGCTTCCAACCCTTTGATCTTGTCATTGTAACCGCCTCGTTTAAGGCTTGCTACAAGATTTGACAAGCAGGTATACAACAGTTCCAGACGTCCCATCTTCTTGATGTTAGACTCAATCATCATACTGTCCATACGTCTAATGTTAGGGTTTAAGTCCATGAACTTGCAGATATGATCAGAAAGCGAAACCATACAACACTCATGAACAAGGTCGATACCAGTCACAAGTTCATAAGCTGAGACTCTTTCACGGAAACGGCTGAAAGTCCTGTCACTGATTGGCTGCTTCTCAAAGCTGGTAGTATGAAGAGCATACTGATAACGGAAATCAAACTCCATGGTTTCGATCATCTCATCCTCAGAAATGCCATTGAACTCAGCAAGCATCATTGCGCCAACGATAACATTTATTGGAGCGTTTGGTCTTGAGTTGGTACTACTGCTGTATAATGGAGCAAACAGCATCTCATTGATGTTTACAAAGATCTCTTGCGAAAACTGATGAGCCCATGAACTTTCAAGCATCTTCTGTTTTCTTTCTGAGAGAAATGTAAGAGAATCAAAAAGAGACACTTGCTGATGATCATTTAAGATGAATGACATGGCTGAAACCTCGTTAAATACTGGATTTGATACTAATATTTTACCGCAGATCAGCACTAAAACATAGCTTTATTCAGTTATCAATGTGCATTTTTAGGGTGTTTCTATACTTTTGACACCCACATCATATAATAATTATCTATATATAGTCATTAACACCAAATACCACAGCACATGCTTCCTTAAGTGAATCCATATCATTCATCTGGTTTATCATCGCTCTGAATTTAGCTGAACCCGGAAGTCCTGTTGTATACCAGGACATATGCTTTCTCATTTCTCTTATTCCGATATACTCGCCCTTATATTTAAGCTGTAAATCCGCATGACGTATGACCATATCATACATTTCCCGCATAGTGGGTCTTTGAGGAACACTTCCATTTTCAAGATAAGCTATAACCTCACGGAAAATCCAGGGATTCCCTTCAGCTGCTCTTGCAATCATAACTCCGTCGCAGCCTGTCTCTTCAATTAATGCCTTTGCGCTCTCTCCGTCAGTAACATCACCGTTTCCTATTACGGGAACTCTTACCGCTTCCTTTACCTTTTTTATAATCGACCAGTCAGCATTTCCACTGTAGTACTGTTCTCTTGTTCTTCCGTGCACAGCAATTGCTGCTGCTCCGTTCTCCTCTGCGGCAATTGCACATTCCACTGCATTTACACTTGATTCTGTAAAGCCTTTCCTGATTTTTACAGTCACGGGTCTGTCTGTCACTTCCACCATAGCCTTAACTATTTTTCCGATCAGCTCCGGGTTCTTCATAAGTGCTGACCCCTCACCGTTTCCAACCACCTTTGGAACAGGACATCCCATATTTATATCAAGGATGTCGTAATTTTTTTCGGAAATCATTCTTGTAGCCTCTGCCATAACCTCAGGCTCGCTGCCGAAAAGCTGTAAGGAAACCGGTCTCTCAGCAGGATGTATCTCCATCATATTATCCGTGTTTTTGTTTCTGTAAGTAATGGCCTTAGCACTGACCATCTCCATACATACAAGACCTGCTCCCATCTCACTGCAGAGCAGACGAAATGGCAGGTCTGATACCCCTGCCATTGGTCCTAGTATTATATTATTTTTTAATTCCACATCTCCTATCATTAGCGGATGCAGGTAATCATTGTATCTCACTCGTCGTCCTCGCTAAGAATCTCGCTCATATCCTCATGAAGGATCATTGCCTTATAATACATCTGAAGTGCCTCGAACAGATCCTGTCTTTGTCTTCTGACTTCACCTATCAAAAGTCCGGCACTTACTTCATCATATGTGATGTCCTCTTCACTCCTGGTCGTCTCCATTGTGATCATTCCATCATCTTCAAACTCGATAGTGAAAATGCCACCTGCCTCCTGTGTAAAAAGAACACTTATGATATGCAGCTCCTTCTGAATACTCTCCGGAATTTTCTTGAAAAGAGGATTAAAGTAATACTTCATCTCATATGCATTGGCACCGCAAAGAATTATTCTCCCTCCTGCAGATACACTTCCAAGTGAACCATCCTCGGTTACAACCTGAATATCTGATACTTCTTCACCGGTCTCTGCATTGGTAATCTTACCTGTCTCCTTATTAATTATAAGTCGTCTTCCCGTACCCTTGTCCGCATTTAAAGTATCTGAATGGATCCTCTCCTCATCACCCGGACGGGATTCTTCCTTATAAACTTCTCTTGTTTCTTTTTCTTCCTTATTACTCATTATACCCCCGGTTCAAATTCATCATTCTTCGGTTTAGTTTTTTTGTTTTTTTCATAGATAATGCGCAGTCCATGTATAAGCAGATTCGGATCATAAACATCGATTTCATCGCATTCTTCTGAAATAAGTCTTCCAAGTCCGCCTGTGGCAATAACCTTTATATCCTTTAGACCGGATTCACGCTTCATCTCATTGATGATGTACTTGGTCTGTCCGATCTGTCCGTAAACAAGTCCTGCCTGCATTGAACTTATGGTTTCCTGTCCAAGAATACTGTCCGGCTTTTTGATCTCAATTTCAGGAAGTTTTGCTGTATCCTGCCAAAGGGCTTTTGCGGAAATCCTTATTCCGGGGCTTACAACTCCCGCAAGGAAATCACCCTGCTCATTTATAAGTACATATGTCGTTGCTGTTCCAAAATCAATAATTATTGCCGGGCCTCCATAAAGCTCCTGTCCGGCTACAGCTCCTGTCACAAGGTCAGGTCCCACTTCATTGGGATTTTTTATAAGCAGCTTTATTCCCGTTTTGATTCCGGGGCCCACTATGTATGGTTGTTTTCCAAGATATTTCACCATGGAATTTACAAGTGCGTGCATTACCTTTGGAACTACACTTGAAATTATAATTCCATCAATTTCATCCCTGCTTATTCCGTTATTTCTGAGCATTGCGATCAGATTATTGCCATATTCGTCAGAAGTATGCTCTGTCTGCGACATCATACGAAAAGAAGCAACAATCTTCTTTCCTTTTAAAACACCAAATGCGATATTTGTATTTCCAACATCTACTGCTAAAAGCATATTCACCTCCGGCATCCCAGCCCTTTTATACATACCCGTAAAGGCCTCTGACGCTTACTTCTCCGGCATTTATCTCCGTGCGCCTTCCGTCTTTACAGGTTACAACGAGTGCACCTTCATCTGTTATTCCGTCTGCTACTGCTTCATACTCTCCCTTTGGGTCAAGAATTCTTACTTCTTTTCCTATATTGATAAGCCTGCTTTCATAGGTATTCTTCAGCATTCTTAAGTCCTGCGCCTTCACATAATTCTCGTAGTTGCTCTCAAAATGCTTCATACAAGCCCCAATAAGAGCTGCTCTGTCTGTATTGTTGCCTGTCTCTGAAAAAACAGAACCTGCGGTATTTCTTATCTCCTCAGGAAAAAGTTCTATTGGCTGATTTACATTTATTCCGGCTCCTATTACCACGAAATAATCCTTCTGATCAGGTTCCATGTGAAGTTCTGTAAGAATACCACAGATTTTTCGCTTATTCAAAACAATGTCATTTGGCCATTTAATGTTTGTCTTTACTCCGGCAACTTCGTCGATAGCTTCAGCAATCGAAAGTGCCATGATAAGTGTCAGTCCTGCTGCCTTATCCATCGGAATCTTAGGTCTTATCATAAGACTCATGAAAATATTGTACCCAGAAGGACTTATCCATTTCCTGCCCCGGCTTCCTCTTCCGGCATCCTGCCGATCAGCCACTGCAAGAAATCCACTTTGTCTGCCCTCATCGCCTGCTGCCTTCGCTACGTTATTAGTTGAGTCTATTATATCAAAGAATGAAACTTCCTTCGCTACCCATCTGGTATCGATCATTGTCCGGATTTTATCTATATTCATCTTACTGTCATATCTGCCTTAGTGAACCATTTTATAGTCAGGCCATATCTTTCTTTTTTAAATTGTTGCATACATTACAGCCTTGATCGTATGCATACGATTCTCTGCTTCCTGGAACACTATGGACTGAGATGATTCAAATACTTCATCCGTTACTTCCATCTCATTAAGTCCAAACTTTTCCTTTATCGTCTTGCCAATGCCTGTTCCGAGATCATGAAAAGCAGGAAGGCAATGCATAAATACTGCCTGTTCTCCGGCATTGTCCATAATACTCTTAGTTACTACATAGGGCTTAAGGTCGTTTATTCTCTCTTCCCAGATTTCATCGGGCTCACCCATGGAAACCCACACATCTGTAGAAATAACATCTGCTCCTTTGGTTGCCTCCATAGGATCTTCGATAAGATCGATTACTGCTCCTGTCTTTGATGCAACCTCTCTGCAGGTATTAACAAGCTCTTCGCTTTGCCAGTACTTCTTCGGAGCACATGTTGTAAAGTGCATTCCCATTTTCGCACAGGCTACCATAAGTGAATTACCTGTGTTATATCTTGCATCTCCCATGTATACCATATGTATGCCTTTTAATTTTCCGAAATGCTCACGGATTGTTAAAAGATCTGCCAGCATCTGGGTCGGATGGAATTCATTTGTAAGTCCGTTCCATACCGGTACCTTTGAATACTTTGCAAGCTCTTCAACAATTGACTGTCCGAAGCCTCTGTACTCGATTCCGTCGTACATACTTGCAAGTACACGGGCAGTATCTGCTATGCTTTCCTTTTTCCCTATCTGAGAGCCTGTAGGATCAAGGTAGGTAGTTCCCATTCCAAGGTCATGTGCAGCCACTTCAAAAGAACATCTTGTTCGTGTGCTTGTTTTTTCAAAAATAAGCGCTACGTTCTTTCCCCGATATTCGTCATGAAGAACACCGTTCTTTTTCTTTTCTTTTAGTTCTGCCGAAAGGTCAAGTAAATACTCTATTTCCTCAGGTTCAAAATCAAGTAATTTAAGAAAATCTCTTCCGTGCAAATTCACTGCCATGATAACTCCTCCTTCTATATATGCATATTTATATCTGACTTAGTCCGTTCTAATGCCTGTCTATATCTGCCGACTGTTAATCAGATATCCTTTTTTACTATAGTGTAAAAAGTATAAAGCAAAAAGCCTGACCGCAGATATATCCGCAATCAGGCTTTTATTTTACCACAAAACGAAATTTAAAAATACTATTACCAGAATACGTGAGCACCGATAACCTGACCGTCATGGCCTCCGGCACGTCTGAAGTGTGTAGCTGTTCCGCAGGTCGTCTCGCCTGCAAGTGCTGCCTGTGCAGCCTGTATACAACTATCAGGAATATTTCCCGCATATACTCTGTCAACAGATCCGTTAAGAGCCGGTGTAAACTGACCGGATGCATAAATAACTCCGGGAATAGTTCCGGCATAAGCTCCGCTCTTAACACGGTTCATAACAACCGCACCAACAGCAACCTTACCTTCATAGGACTGGTTACCTGCTTCACAATAAATAAGTGCTGCAAGGAGTCTTGCTTCATCTGTAGATGCCGAAACAGCACCTGTATTCTGAGTGAGCTTTGCCTTCTCGGCTTTTTCCTGCTCTTCAGCCTTTTTCCTTGCTTCTTCAGCTTCTCTTGCAGCTATGGCTTCGATAGTCTCGCCTTCGTCAATCCTGAAATCTGTAGCTACAAAATCAGTCTGCACATATCCGGTCTGGTCATTGTAATCAACTGCTATCCAGCCATTACCAAGATCCTCAACCATATCGACGAAGCTGTTATCAGTTATCACACCAAGAACCTCAGCTTCATCATTATCCTCTGCTCTGATACGAAGAGCATCACATTTACTTGTTACAAGCTGTACGCCAACTTCCTGTGCAAGAGCCTCTGCCTCTTCTCCGAAAAGCAGATAATCATCCTTGGCCCAGCCTACCAGATCACCGGACTGGATCTTAGTCCAACCATCCTGCTGTTCTATGATCTTACCGCCGCAATCCTTGTAAAGTACTCCGACCTTTTCAGATTCATCATCAGGTGAAACCCGGATATTCATGGCCAGTGAAACATTTGCCATTACTAATTTGGAAGATTCCTCTTCTTCCTCATACTCTTCTTCGTCCATAGCTTCGTCATTGATGCTCTGGGCAAACTCATGAGCCTTTTCAACTTCTTCATCAGAAATCTCTGCAACCTCTGTAGGATTTAAAAGGTTTCCGACACCTACATCATTACTCGTTAAAATACTTGTTGTTCTAGCCTTTACAATTTGGCTGTTGGAAGTTCCGAACAATATAATCGCCATTGCGAATGCCAGACCTACATGCATTAACGTTCCTGCTTTTTTCATGTTTTTTTGCTTCCTTTTTAAAAATGTTACAAATTGTTAAAATAAAACACTTCGCCATTGTAACAAATATATGTTTTTTTGTCAAATTATAGCCAAAATTATCATAAAAAAGACTCCCTGAATATCAGGGAGCCCTTGAAAATACAAGCATTATTAATTGTTGCAACTTTTATACGCTATAAAAATATACTAAATTTCGTCTGCCATTTTTAGTGTAAATTATAGTTTTTTACAGTTCTTTACTTCTCTCAACAGCGGCCTGAACCGCATCCATTACGATGCCTCTGAATCCGGCTTCTTCCATTACCTTAACAGCTTCAATCGTTGTTCCTGCAGGTGAGCATACCATATCCTTAAGCTCTCCCGGGTGCTTACCTGTCTCAAGCACCATCTTGGCACTTCCAAGTACTGCCTGCGCTGCGAATTCATAAGCCTGCTTTCTGGGCATTCCTCCAAGTACTGCAGCATCTGCCATAGCTTCGATAAAAAGAAAAACATACGCAGGTGATGATCCGCTTACTCCCGTAACCACATCCATCAGATTCTCGGTCACAACATTTGCGGTACCGCAGCTTCTCAAAATCTCAAGCGCAACATTAAGATCCGAATCATTACACAGATTGTTGGGACAAACCGCAGCGCATCCCTCTCCTACAAGTGCGGGAGTATTAGGCATAACTCTTACGATTTTTACAGGCTTTTCAAATTCCTTCGCGATCCACTCAAGACTTTTTCCGGCAGCAATACTTATCACCAGCTTACTGTCATCCACATCATCCATTATGTCTGCAATTGCAACCTTTAAAAACTGAGGTTTTACAGCAAGAAGGATTACATCCGCATCCTTTGCCACGTCTGAATTATTGTCTCTTATCTGAATTCCGAATTTTTTTGCAGTGCTTTCTCTTGCCGCTTCCATCGGGTCTGAACCGATAATATCCTGAGGATCGAAAATCCCCTTGGAAATGATGCCTCCCATAAGTGCCTTCGCCATGTTACCAAGTCCGATAAATCCAATTGTCATACCAAGTCCTCCTCTCTATTTCTGTAAATGCATGTTTTTATCTGGCTAAATGTTGTAGGATATTCTTTACTGTCTTCTCTGTCTTGCCGCTTCAAATGTCAAAATTGCTGCAGATGTAGCTGCATTCATTGACTCTACTTTTCCCAGCATTGGAATTAAAACATAATCAGTTGCTGCATCTGCCGTTACCTTTGTAAGTCCGTTGCCTTCGTTACCTATAATAAAGGCCGTTGCATTCTTGTAATCTATCTGATCGTAATTCTTTTTACCTCGAAGATGAGCAGCATAGCTGGTCACTCCATAACTGTCTTTCAGATTTTTCACCGTGTCCGGTATAGAATCTGCATAAATAAAAGGAACCCTGAAAATCGCTCCCATTGTTGAACGCACAACCTTCGGGTTGTATACGTCAGCCATGTCACTACTCATGATTATTCCGGTGATTCCTGCACCTTCCCCGGTCCTGAACATATTTCCGAGATTACCGGGATCCTGAATATTTTCCAGGATCAAAAGCAGCGGAGCATTACTAACTGCTCCACCATTTATTACGTCCTGCAGAGTCCACTTCTTTTGCTTTACCACAGCAATTACACCTTGAGGAGTCTGGGTATCAGCCATCTTTCGCATAACGTCGTCTGACACTTCTTCAAAGCTTATACCCTCATCCGATTGTATTTCTTCTATTATATTGCTGTCCTCTGCAGATAGATTAGAGAGAAAATGAGATGTTGCATAGACCTCTCTGATATCCTCTAACGGAGCCTCTCTGAGCATACGTATTCCTTCAACCAGGAATACTCCGTCCTCGCGTCTTGCTTTTGCTTTTTTACTATATTCTGCGATTCTTTTTATTCTGGAATTGTTTGTGCTGGTGATCATAAAACCTCATTCCAACTTCCCCTTAGGGAGAAGGTTCGTAATTATTGAAAAAACCTTCCCGCAATGGGGAAGGCTTTCATAACAATTAAAGCCTTTAAGGCTTTTGTTTCTATTATAATATCTTACTGATCTCGTACTGATATTCATTGATAGACTTCTTCATAGCAAGTGCCTCATCAATGTCATAATCAACGAACTGACCGTTTCTGTATGCTACTACACGGTTTGTCTTACCTGCTGTAAGAATATCCGCAGCATAGCATCCCATCATGGAAGCATAAACACGGTCTTTACAGGTCGGGCTACCACCACGCTGCATGTATCCAAGGATAGAAGCTCTGGTCTCAAGACCTGTAGCTGCCTCAATACGGCGAGCCATAGAAGCTGAATGTCCGATGCCCTCAGCATTAAGAATAATATGGTGTGTCTTACCCCTCTTACGGTTATCAATAATGTTATCAATAATACGCTGTTCGTTGTAGTCATATTTCTCAGGAAGGAGAATATCATCAGCTCCGTTAGCGATTGCGCACCAAAGAGCGATATATCCTGCATGACGTCCCATAACCTCAACGATACTTACACGCTCATGTGATGAAGATGTATCTCTGATCTTATCGATAGCATCCATCGCTGTATTTATAGCAGTATCAAATCCGATTGTATAATCAGTACATGCAATATCAAGGTCGATTGTTCCGGGAAGACCTATTGTGTTGATACCCTGAGCTGAAAGCTTCTGAGCACCTCTGTATGAACCGTCACCACCGATAACAACCATTCCGTCGATACCGTGCTTTCTGCAGATCTCAGCGCCCTTCTTCTGGCCTTCCTCAGTTGTGAACTCCATACATCTTGCAGTTCCGAGGATTGTACCGCCTCGCTGAATGATATCAGCAACGCTTCTGCGATCCATGTCATAAATCTCTTCATTAAGAAGTCCCTGGTAGCCCTTCTTAATACCTTTTACCTTAAGTCCGTTTGCAAGAGCCTTACG
Source organism: Butyrivibrio sp. AE3004 (assembly GCF_000703165.1). Lineage (NCBI taxonomy): Bacteria > Bacillati > Bacillota > Clostridia > Lachnospirales > Lachnospiraceae > Butyrivibrio > Butyrivibrio sp. AE3004. The sequence goes on along the minus strand of NZ_JNLQ01000002.1, from coordinate 3,606,544 downwards.
AACAACAGCACGAATTGCTGCATTCATTCCGGGCGCGTCACCACCGCTGGTAAGAACTCCGATTGTTTTGATTTCTTTTGCCATATCAGGTAATACCTCGTAATTGATAATTCTTTGTCACTTTTTACGCTAATATATTAGCGCAAAATTCTGCAATCTGCAATTGCGTAGTAGAGAAATTTAGCTTTTTTTATTAATTAAACAACTCTTAAATTTTCGGCCCCAAATTTTTCCGCAAGGATTGCAAGGGTCTCGTCATCGGCTTTTACTTTAAGTGAAGATGAGAGTTTCTTGATCTGCTTTGTTTCCTTAAGGTAAATATTTACCTGATCTCTTGCCCCCGGTCCCTTCACTGTTGAAAGCAGTGTCTCTTCAAGAAGCTTTGCATTTTTCTCATATGACTCTTTATTATCGAACTGAACCCACAGGTTTCTCGGCACTTCGTCAAAAAGCTGTATTTTCGATGCTATAAGCTTTGCATCCTTGTCTTCCTCAGCATTTACGCGCCCCTGAATAAACACCTTGGCATCATCATTTAATCTGCCCACATTTGATTCATAGGTCTTGGGGAAAACTATTACCTCGATAGTGCCCACAAGATCCTCAAGTGTAATGAATGCCATAACCTGGTCTGTCTTAGTGTACTTTGTCTTTTTATCTGAGATTATTCCGCCTACAGTCACCGTTGAATTATCCCTGACTACCGTGCTGTTTGTTTCATCGTCAAGATAAAAGTCCGTGGTTTTTGCGGTAATATGCTTTTTCCAGAGTCCTTCATATTCCTCGAGAGGATGTCCCGAAAGATATACATCCAGTACTTCCTTCTCAAATTCGAGGCGCATGTCCTTGGGATATTCCCCGACATCGGGCAGCTTTATCTCAAACTGCTCCTTAACTTCCTTTGGCGCAAAATCAAACAGTGACATCTGTCCCGCTACGCTGTTCTTATTCTTATCGTGAAGCTGATCCATCATCTTGGCATAGACGCACATCATCTGTTTTCTGGTGCCTCCGAGGCTATCGAGCGCACCTGCTTTAATGAAGTTCTCCACTGCCCTCTTATTTATGTCACCGTAAGGCTCCATTCTTGACAGGAATTCATTTATATTTCTGAATTTTCCGCCTGCTTCCCTTTCTCTGACAATAGAGTCAATTATGGGTCTTCCCACTCCTTTGATGGAAGTAAGAGCATATCTTATGGCTTTACCGGAAGTCTTAGGATTAGTATTCTTCCTTCCCTCTCCGGAACCTGAAGCGCTATTTTCCTTTTCATCATATCTTGCAACTGAAAAACCTGCATAGCCTTCATTTATATCAGGAGGAAGAAGTTCTATTCCTGCATTTCTGCAGGTCATTATGTAATAGGACACTTTTCCCTGATTATCTATAACAGATGTCATAAGTGCCGCCATGAACTCTACCGGAAAATAGTATTTAAGCCATGCGGTCTGCATTGATACAACCGCATAACATGCTGCGTGAGATTTGTTAAAGGCATACTTTGCAAAGTCCATCATGGAATCATATATTCCATTTGCAACATCAGCAGACACACCGATTGCCTTACATCCGGGAACGCCCTCTTCCTCGTTTCCGTTAACGAAGTTCTCGCGCTCAACCTCCATGACATGAAGCTTTTTCTTACTCATGGCACGTCTTACTTCATCGGCTCTTCCAAGGGTGTATCCGCCCATCTTCTGAACTATCTGCATAACCTGTTCCTGATAGACAATACATCCATAGGTAGGAGCAAGGATCGACTCAAGCTGCGGAGCAGCATAGGATATGTTCTGCTTATCCTTTTTACCTGCTATATACTTAGGAATGAAGTCCATGGGACCCGGACGATAAAGTGAGATACCTGCTATGATATCCTCCAGTGACTGGGGCTTTAGCTCTTTCATGAAAGACTGCATGCCGGCACTTTCAAGCTGGAATACGCCCTCACAATGTCCGCTTCCTATCGCTGCAAGGACCTCAGGGTCATCATAATCAATTTTATCTATGTCTATGTAGTTGGGATCCCCGGGCTTTGCCCCTATTGATTCGTTGGCAAACCTCGTCGCATCCTTTATTACCGTAAGGGTACGAAGTCCGAGGAAGTCCATCTTCAAAAGTCCGAGCTCTTCTATGGTAGTCATGGTAAACTGGGTGGTCAGGTTTCCTTCAGCAGAACGAGACAAAGGAACCAGGTCTTCCGCAGGCTTCTGGCATATAACAACGCCCGCTGCATGAATTGATGTATGCCTGGGGAGTCCCTCAAGCTTTTTACACATATCTATCAGATGCTTAACCTGCGGATCCGATTCGTACATGGTCCTTAGCTCTGCATTCATCTCAAGTGCTTTTCCCAAAGTCATCCCCAGCTCGCCCGGAATCATCTTGGCAAGGTTATCACCGTAGCTGTAGGGAAGGTCAAGAACTCTTGCCACATCACGGATAACTCCCTTTGCCTGAAGGGTTCCGAAGGTGATGATCTGTACAACCTTATCCGCACCGTATTTTCTTGTGACGTAGTCTATTACTTCCTGTCTGCGTTCATACTCGAAATCCACGTCTATATCAGGCATGGATACACGCTCGGGATTTAAGAATCGCTCGAACAGAAGGTCATACTTAACAGGATCGATATTTGTAATATGTATACAATATGAAACAACGGAACCTGCTGCCGAACCACGCCCCGGTCCTACCGCAATTCCATTCTCACGGCAAAAATTAATGTAGTCCCACACGATAAGGAAATAGTCTACATAGCCCATCCTCTGAATTACGGAAAGCTCGTAGTCAAGCTGCTTCTTGATCGTTCCGTCGTCCTCGGGATAGCGCTCCTTTAATCCATCATTACAAAGCTTATTAAGATATGTCCAGGAGTCATAGCCTTCCGGTACCTCAAAGTGAGGCAGTTTTGTCACGCCGAACTCAATTTCAACGTTACACCTGTCAGCAATCCTCTGTGTATTTTCAATCGCCTCCTGGGCATAAGGGAAAAGAAGCCGCATTTCCTCTTCGCTCTTTACATAATACTGCCCGCCGACATATCTCATTCGATCCTCATCACCAACCTTTTTACCTGTCTGTATGCACAAAAGAAGATCGTGAGGTTCAGCATCCTCAGCATAGGTATAGTGACAGTCATTCGTAACCACAAGAGGAATATCCAGCTCCTTAGACAATGTAAGAAGCGCTGAATTCACAGCATGCTGTTCTGAGATGCCGTGGTCCTGCATTTCAAGGAAAAAGTTGCCATGCCCGAAAATATCATCATATCTTTTGGCGGCAGCCCTTGCCTCATCCAGATCCCCTCTGGTTATTGCCTTGGGCACTTCACCTGCAAGACAAGCGGAAAGACAGATAATACCTTCGTGGAACTCTTTTAAAAGTTCAAGGTCAACTCTGGGTTTATAGTAATAGCCTTCCGTAAAACCACGGCTTACTATATGTGAAAGATTCTCATAGCCCTTATTGTTTTCCGCAAGAAGCACCAGATGGTAGTATCTGTTTTCGTTTACTCCCATCTCCTTCTCAAAGCGAGAACCAGGTGCAACATATACCTCACAGCCGATAATAGGCTTGATACCTTCCTTTTTCGCCAGTTTATAAAATTCTATAACTCCGTACATGACTCCGTGGTCCGTTATGGCACCTGCTGTCATCCCGAGTTCTTTTATTCTTTTTACATAATCGGCAACCTTGTTGGATCCGTCCAACAGGGAATATCCGGTATGTACGTGTAAGTGTGCAAATGACATGTATATTACCTCATCAACAATGAAGTTCCGCTCTCGCGTCGCTCGCCGGAACTAAGTAGTACACTAAGCTCGTAAGGACCTCGCTAAGTGATTACTTATTATGCAATTCCTACCTGCATATAAAAATACTTTGCGTAGATTCCGTCTTTTTCAAGGAGTTGTCTGTGGTTGCCCCTCTCCTGAATTCCGTCGGAGTCCAGAACGATAATCTCGTCTGCATTTCTAATAGTAGAAAGTCTGTGGGCAATTGTGATCGTGGTTCTACCGGCTGCAAGTCTGTCCAGACTTTCCTGTATATATCGCTCGGATTCATTGTCCAGAGCACTGGTTGCCTCATCCAGGATCAATATTGGCGGATTCTTAAGAAATACTCTTGCTATAGCAATGCGCTGCTTCTGTCCACCTGAGAGTCTTGCTCCACGCTCGCCAACCATAGTGTCATATCCGTCAGGAAGAGAAGATATGAACTCATCAAGGTCAGCCTTTTTCGCTGCATCCATTATATCTTCAAGACTGGCTCCCTCCCTGCCGTAGGCGATATTCTCACGAATGGTTCCATTAAAAAGATACACCTCTTGCTGTACGATACCAATGACACTTCTCAAAGATTTCTGTGTAAGGCATCTTACATCCTTGCCATCAATTTTCACAGTGCCCTTGGTAACATCGTAGAATCTCGGAAGCAGGCTGCATATGGTAGATTTTCCTCCGCCTGAGGGACCGACTATCGCAACCTTTTTTCCTGCATCAATATGAAGATCTATGTGGTCCAGAACTCTCTCCTCATCGTCATTGTAAGAAAAGGATACGTCCTCGTAATCCACATCTCCCTTGCAGTCTGTCAGAACTTCCGCATCAGGAGCATCCTCAATCTCAGGCACCACATCCATCACATCGCGAAATCTCTGGAATCCCGCAGCGCCCTTCTGAAGCTGCTCTGTGAACTCGATAAGTATCATGACCGGTCCTATGAACACGTTTATGTACAACGCATAAACCGCAAGATCCTCTACAGACAAGGTTCCCTTCGCAATGAAGAGTCCGCCGAAAACAATTACCGCGATATACATAAGTCCTTCAAAGAAATTGTTTCCCGCAAAGAACATCGCCATTGTCTTATAATTTGCCTTTTTGGATTCAAGAAAGGCCTCATTGCTCTTTTCAAACTTCGCTTTCTCTATGTCTTCACCGGTGAAGGATTTAACCACGCGAATCCCGCCAAGTGTGTCCTGAAGAGAAGAATTGATACCGGCAATCTTTTTCCTGTTATCAAAGAAAGTCCTTCGCATGATTCCGTTTTGTACATATGAGAAAAAGGCCATACACACTACAATCGCTACAAGGATCAGCGTCATCGGTACGTTCATTGTCATAAGAATAATAAAAGAACCCAAGAGCTTAACTGTGGATATGAAGATATTCTCCGGACCATGGTGCGCAAGCTCTGATATATCAAAAAGGTCTGACACAAGCTTACTCATCATCTCGCCGGTGTTGTTCTTATCATAGTAAGAAAAAGAGAATCTCTCGAACTGTTCGAAGAGATCGCTTCTCATCCCCGATTCCATGCGGGCTCCCATCATGTGTCCCTGATAAGTTACATAGTGCTTACACAAAAATCTCACTATGTACATAATAAGCATCACTACTGCCAGCTTCATCACTCCTGCAATAACCTTTTCAGGAGCCTCAAGAAAAAGCGTCTGCCGAAGAACCCTCAGCAGCTGCGGAAAAACCAGATCGATCAGCGACAGAATCGATGCCGCTACTAAGTCCAGCAAAAACACTCCGATATATGGTTTGTAATACGGGATAAATTTTTTCAGTAAGTCCATATATGTCTCTCTCCTATCCAAAAACATCACCTATTCAATATACCATATAAAACACCCTCTATGCTGATTATCTCAGAATAGAGGGTGTCAGAAAAAACACTTTTAGATTAGTGCATTTTTCAGTATAAATGCATTATGCGTTAACTGCCTTCTTAAGCTCCTCAGCCTTGTCTGTCTTCTCCCAAGGAAGGTTAAGATCGTTGCGGCCGAAGTGTCCGTAAGCTGCTGTCTGCTTGTAAATAGGACGACGAAGGTCAAGCATCTTGATGATTCCTGCAGGACGAAGGTCGAATACCTTACGAACAGCCTCTGTAAGCTTCTCATCAGAAACCTTACCTGTGCCAAATGTATCAACAAGAATTGATGTAGGCTGTGCAACACCGATAGCGTATGAAAGCTGAATCTCAGCCTTGTCAGCAAGGCCTGCTGCTACGATGTTCTTTGCAACGTAACGAGCTGCGTAAGCACCTGAACGGTCAACCTTTGTGCAATCCTTACCTGAGAAAGCACCGCCGCCGTGACGAGCAGCTCCGCCGTAAGTATCAACAATGATCTTACGACCTGTAAGACCTGCATCACCCTGAGGTCCGCCGATTACGAAACGGCCTGTGGGATTGATATAAATCTTTGTATTGTCGTCAACCATAGCGCTATCTACTACTGCATCGATAACATACTTTCTGATGTCAGCGTGGATCTGCTCCTGAGTAACCTTATCATCGTGCTGGGTTGAAACAACGATAGCCTCAAGTCTTACGGGCTTACCATTCTCATCATACTCAACAGAAACCTGACTCTTACCGTCTGCTCTAAGATAAGGAAGAGTTCCGTCCTTACGAACATCTGTAAGCTTCTTTGTAAGCTTGTGAGCAAGTGAGATAGCATAAGGCATAAGCTCTTCTGTCTCGTTTGTAGCATAGCCGAACATCATACCCTGATCGCCGGCACCAATTGCTTCGATCTCCTCGTCAGTCATCTTGTTCTCTCTTGCTTCGATAGCCTTATCAACACCCATAGCGATATCAGCTGACTGCTGGTCAAGAGCTACCATAACAGCACATGTGTTACCGTCAAAGCCCTTCTCTGAGCTGTCATAACCGATCTCAACGATTGTATCTCTTGCGATCTTAGCATAATCTACAACAGCCTTGGTTGTGATCTCACCTGTAATAAGAGCAAAACCTGTGCAAGTAGTTGTCTCGCATGCAACACGGCTCATGGGATCCTGTGCGAGGCATGCATCAAGGATAGCATCAGAGATGTTATCACAAATTTTGTCGGGATGGCCCTCTGTAACTGACTCAGAAGTAAAAATAAACTTTTCTGCCATTTTAAGATTCCTTTCTGCGCTCACAGCGCTCAAACAAAAATTAAAGTCCATCTGGTTGCGTAGCCAAATGGACCTGATATCAGATAATCAAATCCTCTTATTGCTCGCAGATCCTATCGGCAAATATGTTGCAAGCCGATACTCGATCACTTACTCACTACGCTCAGGTTGGCACCTTCCGGCTGTCCGGGGTTGCCGTGGCTTCACAGATCCTATGTATCTCCACCACTCTGAATAAGAGAAATGTCACAATATTGAATTGTCATATCTTTTAGATACACTACTATATTAATTTAATTCTTGCAAGATGTTTTTAAAAAAATAATTCCAAACAATATATAGAAAAAGTATTTCTGATATTATAAAATGATAATACATTACATTTTTAACAATTAATTACAAAAACTGTTTTCTTGAACAAAAAATGAAAATGCGTTCAAGAATCCTGCGTTCCGCAGGACCAAATCTATATATGGAGGTAATCATGAAAAGTAAAGATTTGAATCCACGCGAAAAAGAACTAATGGAACTATTATGGAAAAGCTCTGAAGCCATGACAAGCACAGACATGCTCTCAAAACTGGATCCTGAGAAATGGAATAAACTAACAGTTTTCAGAATAATCAATAGTCTTATCAGCAAAGAATTTATCGTCGTAAATGGTTTCGAGCAGTACAACACACAGTACGCAAGGAAATTCACTTCAGCTTTTACCAAGGAAGAATATCTTGCCGGAAAAATGAAAGAGGATGGAATGAGCATTAAATCATTAAGCGCAATAGCGCTTGCTTTCATGGGAAATGAGCTTCCAAAAGGTAAAAAAGAGCGTAAAGAATTAATAGATGACCTTCAAAATGTCATAAATGAATTGAAAGAACAATAATGCGGGATATGTGAGAGGATATAACAGGTATGACAACAATAAATATATTTGTTGATTTTTTTACGGGAATACTGGCTAGCAGTTTATGTATTTTTATCATTTACTTCCTCCGAAAAAACTTTTTTAAAATTGGAGTATTAAGTCTTTCTGGTCTTGTTTTTATATATGGTTTATGCACATTCCGCGCTTTGGTTCCATTAGAGTTTCCTTTTGCAGTTCCTGTAAAATTCCAATTACTAATGCCAATTACTGATATTCTGTTCTCTAAGTCCATACAAATATATGGAGCAGTTTTTTGGGGCTGGCAAATAGCGAGTTTCATTTATTTTATCATTGTTCTATTATTTATAACTCGCCTTATCATCTACTATGGTAAAGCCAACAAAGCCATACAACGCACCCAACGCATAACAAACAAAAATACAACAGCTCTTCTTAGCAAAATAATAAGCGAAGGAAATCATCCAATCCACCCAAGGCTCTTAGCATCGCACTGTATAGATAGTCCCATCAGTATAGGAATATTCAAACCTGCAATTATTTTGCCGTTAAATTACCAAAATATTTATGAGGACATAGAGTTATATTACATACTCAAACACGAGTATATCCACATCCTGAATCGAGATTCGCTAAAAAAACTTTTGATAAATATCGCCTCATGCCTTCTTTTCTGGAATCCATGCATATATTTATTAAAAAAGGACTTCATTCATTCTATAGAGCTCAGATGTGACAAAGCTGTTCTTTCAAATATGTCTTCAAAGGCAAGGGAAGATTATCTAACAACTTTACTGACCGTATTAAAGAATAAAAATTCAGAACATATATGTATTACTTCATGTGAACCAGCTTTAAACTTTGTATCAAATGAATCCATATATATAAAGGAGAGATTCGAAACAATAAAAGATTATTCCGATACACATTTTCAAAAAGCAATCATTTTTATTCCAATCCTGGTAACATCCATTGTTTTTTGTTCTTATATATTTATTCTTCAACCCAATTATAATCCTCCAATAGAAGATATTATTGAAGATTCTGATTGCTATGAAATCGACATGACTACTGACTATATTGCTGTTTCAGAAAGTGGAAATGCCACAATATTCTTAAAAGACGGGACAACGATATCCGCAACAGATGACGATATTGAGTGGTTTATTAAATATGGTGGAAAGGTGATATATAAATGAAAAAAGCAAAAAAATATTTAATTCTTATGGGAATATGCTTCATATTTTGTGGAAATAATCAGGGCATGGTTGCCAAATCGATGTGTCCAAATACAGTAATTGCAGATTCTATTACAAGAGCCAAAGCCATAGTAACTAAAACTAGAGTGTATCATGGAAAAAAGCAACATAGAAGGTGGGATAGCCTAAATCATAAATGGGTGGATCCTCATTGGATTGATGACTAACGAAACGAATATCAATACTGTTATCTTTTATTGATAACAGTATTGATATTTAGATTTTAGATATCTATAATAAATACATGAATCATTCTTCTGATTCAAGAAAAAATAAAGAGAGGTATTTATTATGAAAAAAGTAGTAGCATTATTGATGGCGAGTATTATTACTGTTTCAACTCCGATGGCAACAGTACATGCCGCATCTAGCGGGGAACGGAATCTGGAGGATGAACTAATCTCCTCAGGCAATGAGAATGAACTCAACGGTGAATCATCTGAACAAGCTGGTGAGGATGATTTAATCGGAGCATCTCTGTGGGCAAACAAAGACGCCACTGGAAGGGGACATAGCACTTTCGCACCATATGTCATGGAGTATTTTAGCAATCATTCCAGCAAAAACCAGGCGCTAATCCAGAAATGCTTACTCTTTGGATCTGAAAATGCTGATAATGCATTACTCCATAACAAAGAAGTGGACAAAGTTCAACTGCATGGTTTCAAAAATTATATTCTTAGCCTTAATGCTTTATGGCTATATGCAAGAAAAATATCTATCTCCAACCAGACAGATGCAAATTGCAGAGCACAAATTGTAAATGAGCTACCCATGAAAAACCAGAATGAAAGACGTGATATAGATATCCTGCTTCAAACAATTCCTGAAATATACAAACTTTACAAACAAAAAAACGGAAATAATCCAACAAATTTCGAAAAACAATATTTGGTATTAGGACTTGCCCTTCACCTAATTGGTGATATTTATGCGCACAGAACAGTACTAACTCTCCAACTGTATAAGCAGGCCATAAAAGACGGTACAATGAAAAAAAGCGACTTCAGCAAACGATATGACGAATTTATAACTAAGGTTCGCAATGGCGAAATCCACTGTTCCAACATCGACGTATACATGAATAATCCTGGCAATAATATGTTATATGAAGATAATACAGCGTTTTTACCCAATAGGTATAAGTACAGTAGAGCTAGTGCCAAGAAATTCATTAGTAATTATGTAAGAAATGGGTCTATTTTTCAGGCAGATTATCTGAAAAGAAACGCAGCTGATGGAATCACATTAGACAAATTTGATTCATACAGGTGAATAATATAGGAGCAAACGCATGAAGAATATTAAGAAAAGTCTACCAAAATTACTATTTTTATTATCAGTCGTTATTCTACTTATATTATCCTGTAATACAACTTCCTTAGCAGCTTCAAATTTCAAGTTACGTAAACCTCAGATTACAGATATCACTAAAACAAAGAACTCTATAACAGTTGAATGGTCACAGGTTGAGGATGCAACCGGCTATAAAATCTATATTTCTGATAACAAATCAAAAGATAAATGTATTGCTACTGTTAATGATCCTAATGTAACCAGTTATAAAATCAAAGGCCTTAAAAGTGGTACAAAATACAAACTTAAGGTAAAAGCTTATAAGAAGGGAAAAGAAAAAAATACGTTTAGTGCTTCGAGTCCATCAAAAAATGCTAAAACAGAATTTGGTTTAGTCAAAGGTCATTTTAGTTGTAAAAAATTTAGTATCAGTTGGAATTCATCCCAATGGAAACCCGAAGAAGTATATTCCAATTTAAATCAAATCTCTCTTCACACAAAAGATAGCCGTTATCTCGATAGAGGTTACTTATATATTGATACTGTCGAGCCAGCTTATAATGTAAAAGGAAAAGGCTTAGATAAATATGTTGCATGGTACATTAAATATGATAATTCCAACATACATTCGCACAAATATAAGAGATTAGCAAATAGAAAAATTGATGGAAAAACATTCGCTGTTTTATATGCCACAAACACTAGTTATGGAAAAAACAATACAACACTACTCTATAATGATAATGATGAAATATTAGAGATATGCTATTCTGTACCAGATAACGCAACGCATCCAGAGAGAAAAATGGAGCAAATTAGAGATTTGTTATCAACTATCAAAATTAACAAAAAATAGATTTTTAGTTAAGGGTTGCCGATAGGCAGCCCTTATCTTATATAAAAAGGAACCTAAAGAAACAAATTTTGGTACAACAATATGCCATCCCTTTATGCTACACTTTATATGTATTATGCAATAAACATTATTCTCAGATTTTCAATAATTTAAAGCAGCATTAAGGATATTAAAGATGGCACAGAAAACTACAACAAGAGATATGACAAGCGGTTCCATACTAATGCAGATCATCGCATTTTCCATGCCGCTTATGTTCGGTAATATTTTTCAAATGTTATATAACACCGTGGATTCAATCGTGGTGGGGAATTTTGTAGGGAAAGAGGCCCTTGCGGCAGTCGGCTCCACCACCATGATCGTAAATATGCTGGTGTTCTTTTTTAACGGCTTCTCAATCGGAGCGGGAGTTTTGATCTCCAGATATTTTGGAGGCAAAGACTTAAAAGGCCTACATCTTGCAATCGAAACCACAATAACTACCACCCTTGTATTCTGTGTCCTATTTACAATAATAGGAAGCGCAGGTGTCGTTCCGATGCTGAAATTCATGGCAACTCCCGATGATGTAATGCCCGAAGCCACCACCTACCTTAGAATATACTTCCTTGGTTTTTCAGGGCTTCTCATCTACAACATGGGAAGCGGAATACTTAGAGCTGTAGGAGACACCACAAGGCCTCTTATGTTCCTCATTCTGACAAGCCTTATGAACATCGTGCTTGACCTTGTTTTCGTAATAGGTCTCCACACAGGGATTGCAGGTGTCGCCTATGCGACCATCATTTCTCAGTTTATTTCTGCCATTTTGACACTCATGCTCCTCACAAGGACAAACGATATCTACAAGCTTGTTTGGAAAGATCTGACGCTTGATAAGGCTATCCTGAAAAGTATATTTATGGTAGGCTTACCCGCCGGTATTCAGTCTGTTATCACAGCCTTTTCAAATGTATTCGTTCAATCCTATATAAATCACTTCGGTTCAAGCTGTATGGCTGGCTGGAGTAGCTACAACAAACTCGACACCTTCATCATGCTGCCTATGTCCAGCTTAGCTATGGCTGCCACCACCTTTGTCAGTCAGAACATCGGTGCAGGAAAAGAAAAGAGAGCAGAAAGCGGTACCAGAACCGCCATTCTACTCTCAACCTTTGTTACTTTTGTTATTGCACTTATGCTTTACATTTTTGCAAGACCCGCCATCAGACTCTTTTCATCAGATGAGTCGGTTATTGAATTCGGAGCACTTTTCATTCAGACCAATGTGTTCTTCCTCATCGCAAACTGCGTAAACCACACTCTCGCTGCTGCCCTCCGAGGCCGCGGTGATTCAAGAGGCCCCATGGTCATCATGATCGCGACCTTTGTTGTAATAAGGCAGATATACCTTTTCGTGCTGACACATTACATTGTTAATGACCCCAAATGGGTTGGTTTCGGATATCCGGTGGGCTGGATGTGCTGCTGCGTTGTAGAGCTTCTCTACTACAAGTTGAAGTGGAAAAAGAAGAATGCAGACCATCTACTATCTGAATGATATAGTTCATAAACCACACAATTATACGAATACATGTCACAAAATGACATTGCTGCGCAGGAAACTCTCTGTTAAATTCTTCTCCGGAGGATTTTATCTATGTTAAAAAAGATTGACGCTGAAATGAAAAGACGTCTCGCCATGACCCTTGGCGGTGTTGTGATTGCAGGCTTTTCTGTTGGAATGTTCCAGTTCTCAGTGCTTGGAATGGATCCCTTTCAGGTATTTGCGCATGGAATATGGTCACAGGTACAGCATATTATGACAAGTGGTTCGATCAAGTTGTTTACGGAATTTGATCCCAAGCACCCTGCTATAGGCTACGGCCTTATCTACATGATAATCAACATGGTTCTTCTTATTGCAGACTTTTTTCTTGATAAAAAGAAAATAGGCATCGCCACTTTTATAAACCTGTTCCTTGTAGGATATGTTGTGGACTTCTCCTATGGAATTTGGATAAAGCTCATTCCTGAGCCTACTTTTATTATCAGGATTATTTTCCTCATTGTAGCGATCATCATAATGTGTTTTGCATCAGCGCTGTATTTTACCAGTGATCTTGGTGTATCAACCTATGATGCGATTGCACTTACGCTCTCTGAGAAAAAAGGATGGGATTTTAGATTTGTAAGAATCACAACCGACCTCATCTGCACAGGACTTGGCTTTGTAATGGGAGTTCTTCCGGGAATCGGAACGATTATCACTGCATTTTTCATGGGACCTCTTATTGAGTTCTTCAATGTTCATGTTGCAAGGCCGATAAGATACGGAAAAAAGTAATAAACTCAAAAAAAGAACCGCAAGTGCGGTTCTTTTTTTCCCTCATCCGTCAGCTTCGCTGACACCTTCCCCCAATGGGGGAAGGCTTTCTTATTTCTTAATCTTCATCGTAAGTCCGAGGGGGAAGGCTTTCTTACTTCTTAATCTTCATCGTAAGTCCGAGGGGAAGGCTTTCTTACTTCTTAATCTTCATCGTAAGTCCGAGGGGAAGGCTTTCTTACTTCTTAATCTTCATCGTAAGTCCGATTCTCTGTTTCTTCACATCTACTTCAATAACCTGAACATCAACGATATCACCGACACTTACTGCGTCAAGCGGATGCTTGATATAGCGGTCTGTTATCTGTGAGATATGAACAAGTCCGTCCTGATGAACACCTATATCTACAAAAGCACCGAAGTCTACGATGTTTCTGACAGTTCCTTTAAGAATCATTCCCGGTTTTAAGTCCTTCATATCCATGACATCGCTTCGAAGAATAGGCGCAGGCATGCTCTCTCTGGGGTCACGTGAAGGCTTCTCAAGCTCTGACAGAATGTCTGTAAGAGTTATCTCACCTACGCCAAGCTCCTCAGCAAGTTTCTTTTTATCGCCAACTCTCTTAAGAAGGCTTCCTCCAACTGCTGCCTTTGCGTTATCTGTAGCATCTTTTCCGTTGCCCTTGCTGTCAGCTCCTGATGCGTTTCCTTCATCAGAGCCCCCAAGGCTTGTTCCGTTAAGCGCAGCCGCAAGCGCCGCACCCATAGCTGTATTTGTATTTTTTATGAAAACCTTCTGCTCCTTTTTCTTCTTAGCAGGCTTCTGTTTTCCTTCATTCTCAGACTTCTTTGCAGAATTAATATCCTTAGCTGTCTTCTTCTGCGCTTCTCTTACATCCTCCATTGTGAGGCCAAGCTTGTCCATAAGCTTCTCTGCTGCCTCATATGACTCAGGATGCACACTTGTATCATCAAGAGGATTTTTTCCGTCATGGATTCTTAAAAATCCCGCACACTGCTCAAATGCTTTGGGCCCGAGCTTTGGAACCTTAAGGAGCTGGTCTCTGCTCTCAAACTTACCGTTCTCTTCACGATAATCAACAATATTCTTGGCAATCACCTTGCTGATACCTGATATATAAGTAAGAAGCGGTGCTGAAGCGGTATTAAGGTCAACACCGACCTTGTTAACACAGTCCTCTACAACGCCTGAAAGGGCTTCTCCAAGCTTTTTCTGGTTCATGTCATGCTGATACTGACCTACACCGATACTCTGAGGGTCGATTTTTACAAGCTCTGCAAGAGGATCCTGGAGACGTCTTGCAATGGAAGCAGCACTTCTCTGACCTACATCAAACTGAGGGAATTCCTCTGTTGCAAGCTTACTTGCTGAATAAACAGATGCACCGGCCTCATTAACGATTACATACTGAACCGGCTTATCAAGCTCCTTAATAAGCTCAACAATTACCTGCTCTGATTCACGTGATGCAGTACCGTTACCAACTGAAATAAGGTCAACGTCATATTTCTTTATAAGCTTTTTAAGTTCTGCCTTAGCTTCCTCAACCTTGTTCTGAGGAGCTGTGGGATAGATAACCTTTGTATCAAGAACTTTTCCTGTGGCATCAACTATTGCAAGCTTACAGCCTGTTCTGAAAGCAGGATCCCAGCCAAGAACTGTTTTTCCTGCGATAGGAGGCTGCATAAGGAGCTGCTCAAGGTTCTTACCGAATACTCCGATTGCGCTGTCCTCAGCCTTCTCGGTGAGCTCGTTTCTGATGTCACGCTCAATGGCAGGCGCGATAAGTCTGTCATAGGCATCCTTGCACACAGCCTGAAGCACCGGTGTTGTCTCCGGATTATCCTTAGTAATAGTCTTCTTTTCAAGGAAGCGAAGAATCTGTTCCTCAGGTGCTGTTATCTTAACTGTGAGGAATTTCTCTGCCTCTCCTCTGTTAAGTGCAAGCACTCTGTGTCCGAGAATCTTGTTTACGGGCTCTTCAAAGTTATAGTACATCTCATAAACGCTCTCAGCCTTTTCATCCTTTGCTGTTGAAGCTACAAAGCCCTGATTCCAGGTTTCTTCTCTTATATATGTACGGTAATCGGCATTGTCTGAGATTTCCTCAGCAATGATATCCATCGCGCCCTGAATTGCTTCCTGAATATTCTTTACTTCTTTCTCTTCGTTTACATAAGGAGTAGCTTCCTCAACAAGAGTTTTGGTAGTCTCCTGAGCACGAATTATATCTGCAAGGCCCTCAAGTCCTTTCTCTTTAGCAACCGATGCTCTTGTTTTTCTCTTTGGTCTGTATGGTCTGTAAAGATCCTCAACCGCAACCATTGTCTCAGCTGCGATGATCTTTTCCTTAAGTTCGTCCGTAAGTTTTCCCTGTTCTTCTATGCTGGAAAGAACCTGCTCCTTTTTCTCCTCAAGGCCTCTCAAATATGTAAGGCGCTCCCCGAGAGTTCTGAGCTGCTCATCATTAAGAGAGCCCGTAACCTCTTTACGGTATCTGGAAATAAAAGGAATGGTATTGCCCTCGTCAATCAGCTTGACTGCTGCCTCTACCTGCCATTTCTGTACGCTAAGTTCTTCTGTAATTTTCTGTAAAATATCCATAGTGACTGTAAAACTCCTTGAAAAATGTTAGCTCTGCATTATCATTCTACTTCGCAATAGCATGAAGCGTAAAACTACATGCACATTGTCTATTCTACTATGAATAAATATCTTTTTTCAATCTCATAAAAAAAGGTATTACTACACGCTGTATTTTCACTAAAATTTAATACACTTTCCGCTCGTTTTGCGGTAAACTTAAATTGAAATATTGTCATCTTTTTCTACATAATTCACTATAATGACAGGGGAGGAATTCACAGAGCTGTTTTTACAGTTTCTGCTAAAACTAAATATGAATGAAAGTTTTGAGTATAATCAGACCCACAACCCGCTTAATCCCCGGGTTTCGATGGCAACCATCGCTTCGATAATGGGTTTGATTTCAATAGCGCTGATACTTAGCGTTTATTTCTCCATCATACTTGGAGGAATAGCAATAACACTGGCTTTGCTGTCAAGAGATTCTGCAGGAAAGCTCTATCCGCAGGCAAAACGTGCCATATTCTTTGGTCTCATCGGATTCGTCGGCGGATATGCACTGATGATTACATCCTTCGTGACGGTTTTCACCGATCCCGAAGCGCACAAGATGGTCAATCAGTATTCACAGGCCATAAGCGGTGAAAGCTTTGATGATATGTTAGAAGAATTAACCGGTGGGCTTGGAATAAGCATTGATCTTCCTGAAATGAAATAAGAGGATGTGCTTATGAGTGGAATCAGTGGAATAGGATTTAACAATTCATATGCATCCGGATTTTTTGGTCCCGCCTATAATAACGGCGGCTCCGGGAATGTATCCGAGGCTGCAGCAGGTTCCGTAACAGGTGACACCAAGGTCACACTAAATCCAGGCGAATCTGTTGAAAAGAAGCCCGGCATGCGTTCATCACCAGCCGAATGCGAGACATGTAAGAACCGCAAATATATCGACGGCTCCAATGAAAATGTCTCCTTTAAGAGCGCTGCTCACATTTCACCCGAAGCCGCTCCGTCTAGAGTGCGCGGGCATGAGCAGGAGCATGTTGCCAATGCCTTCAAAAAAGCAGAAGAAGGAAACGGCAAAGTTCTTCAGGCATCTGTCAAAATTCAGACAGCCGTGTGCCCCGAGTGCGGAAGGACTTATGTTTCGGGCGGTCTTACAACCACAAAAATAATGTACAAAAATGAAAACAATCCTTATACGAAAAACCGCAAATCAGCCGATGCTGCAAGCGGACTTATCGGTTCAAGCTTTGACGCTGCTGTCTGATTTGTTTTTCACTTTTTATAAACATTTGATTCTGCATCATGTCTAAGCATAACCGGGATTTCCAATAAAAACCGATTTATTATAAGGTGAGGCCAAGTGCTTCGCCTTATTTTTGGGAAACTATATATTCTTACACGTACAAATACCAGTATATGTAGTTTCAAATAAAATAAACTCAAGGGGAAACCATGAAACAAAATAAGAGAACTTCAAAGATAAAAGCTGTCGCAAGAGAGCGGCTTCTCGGAAACTATGGCACATCAACAATAGCCATTATTCTTTACAGATTCATCACTTTTATAATTATAAATATAGTAGTCGGTGCAATTATACCAAATAACCTTATATCATATTTCGTATATTTTGCTGCCACAATTCTTGTCAATCTTTTCTTTGGCGTATTTGATTCGGGACTTGCTTACCTTTTTATGAATGTTGTCTACGGTCAGTCAGTTTCAATCGCAGATCTCTTTCAAGGATTTAAAAATCATCCGGACAAGGCAATTATACTTCAGATTCCGCTTGCCCTTATTGACACTCTGACTATAATACCATTACAGCTGTTCTCTGTAATCCTTGCTCAGAACAAACAGATTGAAGGAATCATAGATCCAAGAATTACAATTGCTGTTCTTGCCGTATCAGCTGTGATTACCATAGTTAACGTTTACGTCAGATTAATGTTTTCACAGTCCTATTACATACTCCAGGATTTTCCTGATAAAGATGCCTTTTCAATACTAAAGACCAGCATTAAGCTAATGAAGGGCCACAAGCACAGACTGCTTTTGCTTTATCTTAGCTATATTCCGCTGTTCATACTTGGGACACTTGCATGCTTCATCCCGCTTATCTGGGTTGTAACTTATTTATCAGCTGCAGACGCTGCATTTTATCAGGATCTTGTTCAAAATTCGCAAAACAACTAAGGAAGGACTTACAAAATGGATCTACTTGATGCAATAAAAGCTATTGATAAGACACATGAAGATGATGTTCTCCACAGGCTTACCACAGTATGGGGTGATTCTCTTAAAAGCGACAGTGTTCTTCAGGAATACCCTCGTCCCCAGTTCGTCCGCGAAAGCTACATAAACTTAAACGGTATTTGGGAATATGCTTTCACAAAAACCAACACGCATCCTAAAAAGATGGACGGAAACATTCTCGTTCCTTTTTCTCCCGAAGCCATCCTCTCCGGTGTTGAGAGGCAGCTGCAGCCGGACGAATATCTATGGTACAAAAAGAAATTAGAAAACATCACTCTTCCCACCCCTGATTCCAGGGTCCTGCTTCATTTCGGTGCTTGCGATCAGCGTGCCATTGTTTTTATAAACGGCACTCCTGTCGGTGCACATACAGGCGGATATCTTCCCTTTACAATTGATATAACAGATGAATTAAAGGAGTCTTCAGATGCCTCCAATTCCAATTTCTACGATTCATCAGAAGGTAGCTGCAAAAAGCTCTGCGGTACTCTTACAGTTTGTGTTCAGGACGACTCTGATACCTCTTATCACAGCAGAGGCAAACAGACATTAAAGCGCGGAGGCATGTACTACACTGCTCAGAGCGGAATCTGGCAGACCGTATGGATGGAAATCGTTCCAAAAACCCACATAACCGCCTATCGCATTATTCCGGACAGAGACCTGGATGTGATCTATGTAACTGTCCTTACAAATGGTGAATGCCCCGTTTCAATTCAAATTTTTGATTCAAAGAAGGAAGTTCTTATCGCCGAAAACGAAGGCGATACCACTCACAGAGATGACAAGAAGCGTGACAGATTTGAATCGGAAGATTTCCATGATTCTTTCAGTCACTCTTCAGATGAGCTTAGCACCTTCTCTCCCGATATTGAGAGTAAACACTCATCCACATATGTTTATTCCTGCAAGATAACTATTCCCAAAGCGCACCTCTGGTCACCCGAAGACCCTTATCTTTATCAGGTTCTAATTACAGCGGGTGATGATAAGGCTGAAACATATTTTGGCATGCGCTCATTTACCAGACAGCTTGATGCGGACGGTCACCCTCTGTTTTTCTTAAACGGAGAACCATATTTCCTTAACGGTGTCCTCGATCAGGGCTACTGGCCTGATGGACTCTATACTGCACCGAGTGACGAAGCTCTGATTTTCGACATCACCGAGATGAAAAAACTCGGCTTTAACATGCTCAGAAAGCATATAAAAATCGAAGCAGCCAGATGGTATTATCACTGCGACAGGCTCGGAATGATAGTATGGCAGGATATGGTAAGCGGAGGTTCCTCCTACGCAAAGCCTGTTGTCAGTTATCTTCCCACACTTTTCCCCGGTGTATTCGGGCACATGCCGGACGGCCCCATAAATTATCACATGTTCTCACGTGACTCAGCCGACGGACGGAAAGAGTGGATAAATGAAATGGAAGAAACTATCCAACATCTTATAAACGTTCCGAGTATCTCCGTATGGGTACTTTTCAACGAAGGGTGGGGACAGTTCAACGCATCTGCTGCTACAATTCTTGCCAGACAGTTTGCGGATAACAGACTGATCGACCAGGCAAGCGGATGGTTTGATGAAAACGGTGGTGACTTCAGGAGCGTTCACAATTACTTCAGACCGCTCGATGTCATAGCCGATAAAAAAAGACGAGCTTTTGTGATTTCCGAATACGGTGGGTATACCTGCTATATCAAGGGACACAGTAGCGTTGACAGGATCTATGGCTACAAAAAATTTGACACTGTAGGTGACTTCAAGAAGGCATATAATACACTGCTTTCCGAAACCATTGAGAATCTAAAGGCCAAGGGACTTGCCGGTGCTGTCTACACTCAGCTCTCGGATGTCGAAGAAGAAGTTAACGGCATAATGACCTATGACCGCAGACATAATAAACTAGAAATGATATAATTAAGCATCAAAAAAACGGAGGACTACGTTATGGAAAACAAGAAGGCAGTGGTGTCTCTCGGACATGAGGCACTTGGATATACCACAATGGAACAAATGGAAGCCGTAAGAGTTACAGCCAAGGCTCTTGCAGATCTTGTACAAGCCGGCTACCAGCTAAACATCACTCACAGTAACGGTCCTCAGGTCAGCATGATCCACAAAGCCATGACTGAGCTGAGACGAATCTATATTGACTACACTCCCGCTCCCATGAGTGTTTGTAGTGCAATGAGTCAGGGCTACGTTGGCTATGACCTTCAGAACTCCCTTAAGAGCGAACTGACCAGTCGTGGCATTTCAACTCCCGTAAGCACCATTCTCACACAGGTTACGGTTGATCCATATGACGAAGCCTTCTATTCACCGACCAAAGTAATCGGAAGATACATGTCAAAGGAAGATGCCGACAACGAAGTAAAAAAAGGTAACTTTGTTCAGGAGGTTCCCGGAAAAGGCTATCTTCGTATCGTTGCAGCTCCTAAGCCGATTGATATCGTTGAAATAGATGCGATACGTGCTCTTTCCGATGCAGGTCAGATAGTAATCGCATGCGGAGGCGGTGGAATCCCGGTAATCCAGCAGAATCACGTATTAAAGGGTGCATCAGCAGTTATTGAAAAAGACGCAATTGCAGGAAAGCTTGCAGCCGACCTCGGTGTTGACAGACTTATCATCCTTACCTCTGTTCCTTACGTATATACAGATTTCGGAAAAGATACTCAGGCACCCATCGAGCGCATGAACGTTGCTACTGCAGAACAGTACATCAGAGATGGACAGTTTGGCGCAACAGACATGCTTCCCAAGATTGAAGCAGCTATAGAATATTTAAAGAAAAAGCCTTCAGGAAGCGTTCTTATTACTTCACTCGCTGAAGTTTCAGATGCTCTGAAAGGAAAAGCCGGCACATTCATCACAGCCTGAGACTGTGATTTTCACTACGTGCTCTACTCAAACAAGCTCAACTAGGCTCGATAATACCTCGCCAAGTTGACTTGCATGGCTCGCACTAAGCTCGAAAACACCTCGCTAAGTGCTCTGCTCAAATAATAAAGCTGACAGATGAGTTCAACATTCTGTCAGCTTTTTAATGCTTTTATTTATTCTCGGAATCCTTAAGCGGAATCGCCTTTGGAACCTCGGTAGTCCTAAGCTCTATTCTCGGGCCACCCTTTCCTCTGATATAATCTCCTGTTATCGTAACACTTCCGATATTATCATCCTTTGGAATCTCATACATGATATCAAGCATAAATTCCTCTATGATCGCACGAAGAGCTCTGGCGCCTGTCTCTTTCTCCATGGCCTTTTCAGCTATAGCATCAAGAGCGTCATCGTCAAATTCCAGATTAACCTCATCGAAGGCAAGAAGCTTTTGATACTGCTTCAAAATAGCATTCTTAGGCTCCCTAAGGATCTGCACGAGCATTTCCTTTGAAAGGCCTTTAAGCGTGCATACAATCGGAAGTCTTCCTAAAAACTCAGGAATCATTCCGAACTTCTTAAGGTCATCTACAGTAACCTTGGTAATAAGGTCAGGGTCTTTATCCCACTTATCCTTGAGGTCTGCATCAAAACCAATTGATGTCTGCTTATTCAGTCTCTGCTTTATAATCTCTTCAAGATCCGGGAAGGCTCCGCCACAGATAAACAGGATATTTCTGGTATTTACTGTAGCCATCGGAACCATAGCATTTTTACTGCTTGCACCTACAGGAACTTCTACATCTGCACCTTCAAGAAGCTTAAGCATACCCTGCTGTACAGATTCTCCGCTTACATCTCTCGATGTGGTATTCTTCTTCTTTGCAATTTTATCTATCTCATCAATAAAAATGATTCCCTGCTGGGCTCTGTCAATATCATTTCCGGCTGCTGCAAGAAGCTTACTTACAACGCTTTCTATATCATCACCGATGTAACCGGCTTCTGTAAGTGAAGTTGCATCAGCAATCGCAAGCGGAACATCAAGAAGCTTTGCCAGCGTTTTTACAAGATAAGTCTTACCGCTTCCGGTAGGTCCGATCATAAGAATATTTGACTTCTCTATTTCTATGTCATCCATAGTACCTGTTTTTACACGTTTATAGTGGTTGTAAACAGCTACCGAAATTATCTTCTTAGCCTTCTCCTGGCCTATTACAAATTCGTCAAGCTTGCCCTTTATTTTATGGGGTGCAGGCATATTCTCGATATTAAACTCGGGCTTTACCTTAATATCCTCTTCCTTTTTCTTCTTGATCTTCTGAGAATTGGGAATTCCACCTGTATTCATAAAATCACCGAAATCCATAAAACTAAGTCCCGGCATACCGCTATGTTTGTTAAGCTCATTCATCAGATTCGGATTATTCAAAAGATTCTGATAATCGAACTGGCTGACAGTATCCATTGTCTTATGCATACAATCATCACAAACACAAATGCCGTTTGGAAGATGGAACATCTTCCCCGCCTTGCTCTCAGGACGTCTGCACATAAAGCAAACATCCTCATACTCACTTTCTTTTTTATCTGAAGTGTCCTTCTTATCATCATTAGTTGCATCTGATGATACTACGTCACTACTATCTTCGGAATCTTTAACTTCTCTGAAATCAAATTCATCATTTCCGTTATTATCAAATCTATCGCTCATTCTTTATCTCCATCTCGGCTAAAATCTCTTATTTCGCATATAATCTAATTATATTCACACCTGACACCTCTATCAAGTTAAGAAAGAATAAAAAAGACAAAACTGCCATCGGGTGATCCCCGATGGCAGCTAAGCATATCTGACATATTATTGTTGATTATATAAATCAGTTTCCAAAACTAAATCCAAATCCGAAAGGATTTCCAAAAGGATTAATTCCATTCTGCTGTCCTTCATCCTGACCATTTCCACCATTGGCATCAGGTGTTTTCTCTCCCTGATAAGTCTTGCCATCAGTAGCATCTGACTGAACAGTCTGCTTTGATCCAAGTGTTACGGAAATCTCCTGATCCTGATATCCGCCGGAAGCCTGTCTCTTAACAGTTACAGTAACTGTTTCACCTGCTTCATAATATGCAAGCTTGTTCTGAAGATCATCCATTGATGAAATCTCTTTTCCATCAAATGTGGTAATGATATCGCCTTCCTGGATTCCTGCGCTCTTTGCTCCGCCATCAGCAGATACGGCTGCTACATAAACACCAAGAGGAAGACCATACATCTGTGATACATCGGAAGTTACGCTTACACCTGAGATTCCAAGATAGCCTCTCTGCTCCTCTGAAACCTTTGAACGTGTCTTTTCTGTCATAAGCTGCTGGATAATAGGCTTTGCTGTTGAAATCGGGATAGCATAACCCATACCTTCAATTGCTTCTCCACCAATCTTGTTGGAATTGATACCAATGACCTCACCACTGATGTTAAGAAGTGCGCCGCCTGAATTTCCGGGGTTGATTGCAGCACTTGTCTGAATGAATGTACCCTTCCTACTGTCGTCCAGGTCAATAGCACGGTTTACTGCACTGATAACACCTGTAGTTACAGACTGTCCATAACCAAGCGCATTACCTATTGCGATTGCAGGCTCACCAAGTGTAAGCGCATCTGAATCACCAAGTGTTGCAATAGCTATGGCATCTCTTGTTGAAGCGCTAAGGTCAGAAAGCTGTACTGCTATAACTGCAAGATCCATATTTGAATCTGTACCTTTAACCTCTGCCTTTGCAGTATTCTCATCTACAAAAAGTACTTCAAGAGAATCAGCACCTTCAATTACGTGATAGTTGGTAGCAATCAAAAGCTCGCTGTCATTTGTTCCAACAATGATACCTGAACCTGAAGCTGTAAGCTCCTGGCTGTAAGTCTGTCCAAAATATGACGCAGACTGTGTGTAATTATTGTTGATTGAAACCATTGCAGGCATTGCTTCTTCAACAACCTGTGTAACATCAGTAACTACTGTCTTGGAATTCTCTACGGTCTGAGTCTTGGAAATACCTGCCTCAGCGTTTTCTCCGATTACAGCGTCCGAAGTTGTGCTCTTATCTACTTCTGCAGCGCTTGATGAATCAGCCTTTGCAGTGGATTCCTCAATGTTCTTGTCAGCTGCCTTTGCCTTATCTGCCGCATCAGCCTGATCCTTGGATTGTTCAATAGCAGGCATCTGTGTTATCTTTGTCATACTGTAATAGCCTGCACCAAGTCCCAGGCTCAAAACAAGAGCAGCCGCAATAACTGCTGCAACTTTCTTGCCGTTATTCTTTTTCACAGGACCGTTTCCACCATTCATGCCCGGCTGATTATATGTGTATTGATAATTGCCGTAGGTACCCTGGTTATTGTAGTTGTAATTACCATAGGTTCCTCCGTTCTGTGAATAGCCATTATTTGTGTTATTCATCCCGTTATAATTTCCATAGGATCCTGTATTGCTATTCTGGTTATAAGAACCTGTTCCGTAGGTATTGCTGCTGCCATATGTATTATTCTGACTGCCTGTACCATAAGTACTGTTCTGATTACCTGTGCCATATGTGCTGTTCTGACTGCCTGTGCCATATGTAATTCCCTGGTTGCTACCATATGCATTGTTCGGGCTGCCTACAACGTAAGGACTGCTATTTGTTGTCGGAGTTTCATTTTCTCTCTTGATATCCTGACCATTGCCGCTTGTGGAGCTAACTTCAGTTTCTCTTTTTTCTTCAATTTCCATCTTGTTCTGTTCATTATTTTCATTATCAAACATTATCCATTACCTCTTTCCTTGACTTGATTAATATTGATAAATTATTTTTTTATTTCTTTATTTCTTTACTACGTATTCAGTATAGAAAGAGATTGTGACGAAATTGTGATAAAAGTATCAAAAAAATGTTTCCCCTTGCTTAAGCGAAACTAAATATCAGTATCGATCTGCTTGGGGAAATATTTTCAGATTGTATAAAAAACCATACTATGTCTAGTAATAAAAGTCATCCTCTTCTATGACTTGTATTTCCATATAATCAAACGGAATCTCTTCAATAAACGCATCCTTCGTAAATCTGCATTTATTATGAAGCTGAAAATCATGTACTGTAGCCTTTAACCATATCGGTTTGCTAAGATCCAGATCATAGCATGCCTTCTCAATAGCATTCATTACCTTATGTGTTCTGGTATCCATAGAATTATCTTCTATTACAGTATCTTTTAAAAGATGATTATCATTAATAAGTCGTACCCAAAGTTTAAACATAAAACCTCATAAATAAGGGAAGGCCAGAGACCTTCCCTTTATAAAAATCAAATTAATCCTCGTAACCGTTAGGATTCTGGCTCTGCCATCTCCATGAGTCCTCGCACATCTCGCGAATTCCGTTCTGAGCCTTCCATCCAAGCTCCTTCTCAGCTTTATCAGCATTTGAATAGCATGTTGCTATATCACCTGCACGTCTGGGCTGAATCTCATAAGGAATCTTAACACCGTTGGCTTCTTCAAAATTCTTAACAATGTCAAGAACACTGTAACCAACACCTGTTCCAAGGTTGTAGATTGAAAGACCGCAGCCGGGCTCAAGCTTCTTAAGAGCCTTAACATGTCCAACAGCAAGGTCAACGACATGGATATAATCACGTACGCCGGTGCCATCGGGAGTATCATAATCGTTACCGAATACATTAAGCTTAGGAAGTCTTCCTACTGCTACCTGTGTAATATAAGGCATAAGGTTGTTCGGAATACCATTGGGATTCTCGCCAATAGTTCCGCTCTTGTGAGCACCGATAGGATTGAAGTATCTAAGGAGAACTACATTCCATTCAGGATCGGCATACTGTATATCGGAAAGAACCTGCTCAAGCATTGATTTTGTCCAGCCATAAGGATTTGTGCACTGTCCCTTGGGGCATTCCTCTGTGATCGGAATAAAAGCAGGATTGCCATATACTGTAGCGGATGATGAGAAGATGATGTTCTTGCATCCGTGTTTTCTCATAACATCTACAAGAGTAAGTGTTCCGCCTATGTTGTTTTCATAGTATTCCCAAGGCTTCTGAACAGACTCACCAACTGCCTTAAGACCTGCAAAGTGGATAACCGAATCAATCTTCTCTTTATTGAAGATTTCCTCAAGGCCTTCTCTGTCACGAATATCTGCCTTATAAAAAGGAACCTTTTTACCTGTTATTGCTTCAACACGTCCAATAACTTTCTCACTTGCATTAGCAAGGTTGTCCATTACTACTACATCATAGCCGGCATTCTGAAGTTCTACTACTGTGTGGCTCCCAATATATCCTGCACCACCTGTTACCAATATTGCCATATTTTTTCCTCCACTATACTCCTCATTTATAAAAGCAGTTCCAAACATAGGAGCATTTTTTAGTTTACAGTTCTATGCCATTCTTCTTGCAGAGCTCTCTTGCTGACTCTACTGAATCTTTACCTGTCTTATTCTTGATAGGAGCAAACTCATGCTCACGAACAACTTCGTAAGGTACGCAGCTGTCAAGCTCATGGATCATATCAAGAACAAGCTGCTCAAATTTGCATCCGTTAGGTGTCTCAGGTTTTATATACTCACCGTTTTCATTGATATAAGGAATCTTCTTCTCAACAACGTGAAGAGGAAGCTCGTTCTTCGCAATACGCTCAAGAGCCGGTACATTGAAGAGATAGTTCAGAATAACACCATAGTTGTAAGCGGGATCACCTGCTTCATCCTTGGCATCCATCATATCCTGTGTAAGCTCATAGTACTCAACAATAGAAGGCTTGCCATCTTCAAGGCACATAACTCCAACACCTTCATCGGGAGCATTCTTCTTAACAACCTTAGCTCCTACCTCAGCCTTCTGATCTATTGTCGCACCAACAAAGCAGGGATCGCAGATTCTCTGAAGAACATTGTCAACAGCGAAGATATTAACCCACTCAATACCCTCAGCATGAAGAGTCTTATCAAGACCGGCCTTGATCATTGAAGAAAACCATCCTGCATTTCCGTTAGGTGATGTGGAAATACGTCCTTTTCCTTCCATATAAACTTTGCCTTCATAGTCTGAAGCGGGTGCCATATCCTGCTTAAAGAAAGTAACCTTATCAGCTTTATAGCCAAAGAAATTCTTTTCAGTAAGGAAGTTCACTGTCTTCTCATGATTCTTCTCACTTGTCATGATGAAGAGATGAATCCATGATCCTGTAGCGTTAACCACATCAAGAAGGTTCTCGATGATACGCTGGAAAATGAATACTTCCTTTGTAAGACCTATATTGTACATTCCCTTAGGATCATCTGATCCAAGTCTTGTACCCATACCGCCGGCAAGAAGACATGCAGCTACCTTACCTGCCTTAATAGCATCTGTACCGATTTTGTTGAACTCATCTTTTCTCTTTTCAATCTCTGAAAGCTGCATGCATGCAAGAGGTTCAAACTTGCCTCTCTCAGAACCGTGTCCAAGATTCTTTGCATTTTTCAAAACTTCGAAGTCCGTCTCATCTATCTGCTGTATGAGTGCAGCCTTCTCTTCCTCTGAAAGCTCGTCATAATATTTGAGAACGTGCATCTGTCCGTTGGCTTCAAGTTTCTTCTTTGCTTCTTCTAATGTCATAGTAATTCTCCTTCACTATTTCACCTTTAGTTCTTTTTTCAAACCTATTATATGATACTTCACAAAAACCATAAAAACAATCTGAGTTGTAATTTTCTTTATTCCTGTCGATTGTCAAAGTCCTATTCATATAAAGTTTATCCCCGCAGGCCTTCAGATTAGATTCATTTTCGTCAATAATAAAATCAATTTCGCCCAAATCGGAAAATCAATTCAGACAAAGCACCTCATGCTCTCGGTCAGTCCTTCATAAGCTCGTATTCTTCAATAATATCATTTATTTCATTAAGGTTAATGCTAAGCTTTTCTTTAAATGTTCCTATCAGTATCTCTCCCTCAAGGTTATACACTTTTTTCAAATACTTATCGCCGCTGTATATGTAGGATTCCAGCTTCCTGCCTTGAACATCAACTATCCATAACTCCTTAACCTTCGCATCACAATACCTCTCAAATTTGGCATTCATTGCACGCCTTGATGCCTTATCGGTAATTATCTCTATTATGAATTCCGGAGCTCCGCAAATTCCGGCCCTGCCTATAATAACCTTATTAAAAACCGCAAAAAGATCAGGTTTAAATATGTTGTAGTTATCCTGCAGTATCCTGATACCGACCGGTCCCTCATAAACCTTACAATCTATACCCTGCTCCCTGACATAGCCCCCTATCAATATATGAAAATATGATGCTATATCCTGATGAAGCGTCCCCTTCACAGGGACTTCATAAAAAACTCCATCTATCAGTTCAACATTATATTCTCCCGGTAATGCATAATACTCTGATATTGTTCTGGGATTTACTTTTGACATGATGCTGCTCCTTTAAATTTATTTGTATATATACTTATATGCATTTTTATATACTATCACATAATATAATATATATTATTATATCATTTAATATCACTTTGTAAATAACATTTTTACATCAGAAAGAGCGGGCAATATGCCCGCTCCTTCCTTAAGTGATTAGAAAAAGTGATATAACATGAGATAATCCCATGAAATACTCTTACAACATGACAATATCTTAAATTATCATCTAACATATCGCATCTACGTTATAGTTTAGCGCATTTGTGTCATATTGTCTATCGTATTTACGTTTTATAATAATATATATGCAACCATTTCTTATTAGATTATAATGATTGCACAATTAAATTTTACAAAACGGAGGCACCAATAATGTTTGATGCATTAGGTCGAATTGATGACCTCATAATATCGCATAACATGTCAAGGAACCAAGTTGCCAAAAAGGCAAATATTCCCTCATCTACTTTGAATTCTTATTTTAAATTCAATAGATATCCCCCTATTGATAATATTGAAAGAATCTGCGATGTCTTTGGTTTAACACTTATTGAATTTTTCTCTGATTCAGAGCAATTGGAAACAGGTAAGACTACTACCGAGTTAGCCGAATTGAATTCAAAATATGTACTTTTAGCAGATCATCAGAAGAACGCTGTCAATAGTGTTATCGATGCATTTTTAACAGAATAATGGCTTCTTGAACTCAATCTCTAAAATAGGTTCAAGAAGCTATAGTTTATAACATATTAATCACATTCCTGTTTTCGCCCCTTTTAAAAGCGAGAATATTTTCCAATACCTCATGAACGCAGCGGGTCCTGGCTTCGACGCTTGCCCATGCCATATGAGGTGTTATAAACAGCTTTTTGCTGTCCTGTATTTTAAGAAGCGGACTGTCTTTTTTCATAGGCTCAACCACAAGAACATCAAGACCTGCCCCTTGTATTTCATCATTTAACAGGGCCTCTGTCAGGTCCTCTTCATTAACTATCGGTCCTCTGGCTACATTTATGAGGATGGCAGTCTTTTTCATTTTCTTAAGCGCTTCCTTATCAATAAGGTTTCTTGTCTTGTCACTGAGCGGGCAATGAATAGACAAAACATCACTTTTTTCAAGAAGCTCATCAAAGCTTACCATCTCATATGCCTCATCCTCTTTGTTGTGTGCAGTCCTGCCTGATGCGGAATAAAAAATCACTTTTGCGCCAAATGATGTAGCTATCTGAGCAACCTTCCTTCCGATATTACCCATTCCAATAATTCCCCAGGTCATTTTGTCAAGTTCATGAAAAGGTATATCAAGCTTACAAAAATGCTCCTGTGCCGCATAATCACCGCTTTTTACAAATTCGTCATAATCCTTTAAGGATTCCATGATATAAAACAAAAGAGCAAATGTGTGCTGTGCAACCGACATTGTGGAATACCCTGCAACATTAGCAACCTTAATTCCTCTTTTTGCGCATTCATGAATATCAACATTGTCAAAACCTGTCGCAAACTCGCAGATAAGCTTTAAGTCAGGAGTTCTGTCAAGAATCTCAGTTGTGATCTTTGACTTGTTGATGCAAAGAATTTCCACATCCTTGAGTCTCTCCTTTGCGTTTTCAACAGTTATCTTATCCTTATAAAAAGAAACCTCCCCTGCCTTGGAAAGCACACTGTAATCTATATCATTTCCAACACTGTCAATTTCTGCCGCTACTATTTTCATTTGATAAGCCCTCTTTCTTCCCGGTACATTTTTGCAAGCATATAATCGAGTGATCATAAAACAACTGCAATAATTTTTATTAAAAATAATACAACAATTATTAAACATTTCATAGGAATGCGGAGCAATTTCCTCGTATGAAATAAAAAAGCGCCTTCGGGCAAAAACCCGAAAGCGCTAATTTAACCATATCACTCAATTAAGCGAAAGGATTCTCTGTAGGATAAGGAAGTGATGCAGGCTGGTTGTAGCCGATTGTCTCAGCGCCTACATACTTGAATACTTCGTAAAGAGCCTTTCCGAAGTGACCAAATGCAACTGCACCGTGATGAGGGAAGTTGCCCTGGATAAGAACGTGTCTGTAGAAACGTCCCATCTCCGGAATAGCGAATACACCGATACCACCGAATGATCTTGTAGGAACATTGAGAACCTCACCCTGTGCTACATATGCGCGAAGGTGGTTATCAGATGTGCTCTGCAGTCTGTAGAATGTGATTTCGCCGGGAGCGATGTCACCTTCAAGTGTTCCCTGTGTAACTTCTTCAGGAAGGTTTCTGGCCATAATTCTCTGGAACTTCATCTCGCAGCTTGAAAGCTTGCTTGTGCATGTATTACCGCAGTGGAAGCCCATGAATGTATCTGTGTGCTTGTAGTCGAACTTGCCCTTGATGGACTCTTCGTACATATCAGCAGGTACAGAGTTGTTGATATCAAGAAGCGTAACAGCGTCGTTAGAGATGCATGTTCCAAGGAACTCACTGATTGCACCGTAGATATCTACTTCACAGGATACCGGAATTCCACGGCCTGTAAGACGGCTGTTTACATAGCAGGGAACGAAACCAAACTGTGTCTGGAATGCAGGCCAGCACTTACCGGCGATACAAACGAACTTCTTGCCGCCTCTGTGCTCTTCGATCCAGTCAAGAAGTGTAAGCTCGTACTGAGCAAGCTTCTCAAGGATTTCAGGCTTCTTGTTGCCTGCGCCAAGTTCCTTCTCCATGTCTGCAACAACTTCAGCGATTCTTGAATCACCGGCATGCTTGTTGAAGCTCTCGAAAAGATCAAGCTCTGAGTTCTCTTCAATCTCAGCACCCATGTTGTAGATCTGCTGAATAGGAGCGTTACAAGCAAGGAAGTTCATCGGACGAGGGCCGAAGCTGATAACCTTGAGTTCTGAAAGACCATAAAGTGCTCTTGCGATCGGAACGAACTCGTTGATCATCTTAGCGCACTCATCTGCTGTTCCAACAGGATACTCAGGAATATAAGCCTTAACACCTCTAAGGTGAAGGTTGTAGCTTGCGTTAAGCATACCGCAGTAAGCATCACCACGGCCATCGATAAGGTCGTTCTGTGTCTCCTCTGCAGCTGCGCAGAACATTACAGGACCATCAAACTTCTCAGCAAGAAGTGTCTCAGAAATTTCAGGACCAAAGTTACCAAGATATACGCAAAGTGCATTACATCCTGCCTTCTTAACATCCTCAAGAGCCTCAAGTGTCTGAGTCTCTGACTCGATGATGCAGACAGGGCACTCATAAACATCTACGTCGTTGTAAAGCTTCTTGTAGCTATCAACTAATGCCTTTCTACGATTGATTGCAAGTGATGCCGGGAAACAGTCACGGCTGACTGCTACCAGACCAATTTTAACCTGGGGAATGTTGTTCATTCTTTTTTTCCTCCTACCCTTAAATAAATATTATTCTAATTGCTGTTTTTATGCGGTTTTCAGCTTTTCGATACCGCTATAAGCCATCTGATAATGTGAACTTTTTAAAATGTGTGTACGTTCACGCATCTACTAAATCATAAGTTTTGCAGTGTTCTTTGTCAACACGACATATTTCACAGAAATGAATGCGAAAATTTGTTAATTACTCCTCCTGCCTTCCCCCTCTTTGGCGCTCGGCGTCCGGGGAACGTTGGCTTAGCGCGGACCGTAACGAAGTGAAGACAGGTGGCGCGCAGCGCCGGATGAGGGCCTACAAATTCTGTTCAATATGTATGCTAAGCTCCGTATAATTCACCTTCTTGGGAACTGTCCCATAAGCAAGATAGTTAAATAAAATTTCCAAAGAAAGCTTTCCCTGCTTTTCAGGTTCCTGACATATTGTTGCAGTTATCATTCCCTTGTGAAACATCTCATACTGGACAGCCACAAGGTCGTTGGTAATAATCCTCACCTTATGCGATGTATCCTCGGCTGCAATAAGCCTGCAGATGTCATAATCCCTGGGATTTATAACATACACCACATTAGTTTCGGGATACTTTGTCAGCATCTCTCTGACAGCCCGCCTGTTTTCTTCACGATCAAGGGCAATACTCCATTTTCCCAGAAGCTCCATGTCCGGATAACGTGAATTCATCTCATTGGAAAAGCCACGAATTCTCTCCGTCGCACTCTCTTTAATACTGTCATATTCAGTAAAAAAGCATATCCTGGCATTTTCACCGCCTGCCATTGCAGACAGTCCTGCTGCAAGCCTTCCCGAAGCAATATAATCGCATCCGACATAAGCAAGATGTTCAACCCCATCCAGTCTGCTGTTATAAAAAACAAGAGGTAATTCCCTCTTTTTCTGCTCTTCAATTATCAGATCGTTGACCCTGGAATCCGTTCCGGTTATGCAAACACCATCATATTCTCCGAGAGTCTTTTTTAGCGACTGCAAAAGTGCTTTCTCTTCGTCTTCACTATCAGGATATTCAATAATGTCCGTGGTCGCAGCATATGCTTCAAGTGATTTTGCCTTTTTTTCTGCACTTTCCCTTACAGGAATAAAGAACGGACTATACTGCGTCTTGGGTATCATGAAAAGAAATCTCAGCTTCTTTTTCCTTACCGCAAGCCCCTGAGCCACACGATTTGGCTCATAATGAAGCTCTTCACACGCTTTCTCGACACGCTCTCTTGTTTCCGCCTTAACATAACCTCTGTTGTGCAAAACGCGATCTACCGTGCCTATTGAGACTCCGGCTTTCTTCGCTATTTCTGTTATCGTTGCCATTTTCCCCTCATCCGTCAGCTTAGCTGACACCTCCCCTAAGGAAAGGCCAGTAGTTTTATCCGCTTTCCTTCTATCGAAAATGAGTGTCTTAGACTCATTTCTTCTTCCATGAAAGCTATAGCCCATAAGTACTATCTGCCATCAGATGAGTGAAGCAATATCAATGTTCTCTCCTGTGATGCCTTCGTATGCACCGTCAGCAATCTCAGAAGCATCCTTGTGCGCAAGAAGCCACTTGTTTGTTGCAAAAAGTGTTCTGTCATCAAGGTTCTTACCTGCTGTCTTTGTTGTGCCTACATTTGTTCCCTTAGGAAGAGCGATGAGAACCTTAAAGCCCTTTGAAGCATCTGCATGGCAGGGTGCATAATGAAGTGTTGAAGCATATACTTCTACAAGCACTCCCTTAGGGCACTTGAAAGCTACAACCTTTGATGAATCAAGCTTGCCGTCCTCTATGTCGCTAAGCTTAGCAAGAAGTAAAATGAAATCCTCTGTACCAAGATTGAACTCACTGTCTCTGTGGTATTCAAGGCAGTTCATCTTTGTGTTGTGTCCGTTGCAATATCCAAACTGAAAAGGCATTCCGCCGAACAGGCTTGTCCCAAGATCCTTAGTATCGCTTGTTGCCATCAGCTTCTCATCTTCAGCCACATAAACAACGCCCTCCGGACAGGGTGTGTCGTTCTCAAGTGTCTTAAGAATCTCTGATACACTGTATCCCTCAACAATTCTTCCGTATTCTTTAAATTCCTTGTCTGTTACGCTTAATATCTTCATAGCCTTATCTCCTTCTCTTTCTGTGGCTCCGATATCCTCCGGAATAATACTTTTATCCAAAAACATATCAGAAATCCGTGTACGTACACACATTATATGTTAAACCCCTATTTTCCTCAATGGTTAATACTATACAATTTTCATCCGTATATTTTGGGCCTTTTTACATTGTAGCTCATCCCATGCACGTAAGCTTTAGAGAACCTTTAGAGAATGTTTCGAATTATAAATGAGAATATGATGTAACATATAATTACGGATACTTTTCGCATCAGCTTGTTTCTTAGATCGAATGAGGAGGTAATTACATGAGCAAAAAAGCTTTTATCAGATTTAAAACCGCAGCATCCGCTTTCATGGCTGCTGCCCTGGCAATCGGTACACTTGCCGGAGCATCACCTATAGGTGCTATAACTGGGCAGACATCGGTAATAGTCGTACAAGCTGCTAAAAAATACATAACCGAAAAAAAGGCCGAGAGCATCGCCCTCAAAGATGCAAAATTGAAGAAGTCCGCTGTCGAAGAATTTGACGAGGCAGAACTTGAAAAAGGCAAAAAGCCGAAATACAAACTCGCCTTTTCTACTGAAACAAAAGAGTATGAATACGTAATCCACGCAACCTCAGGCCAGATACTTGAGGCAAAATGGGACCTTTCCGATAAAGACTTATATGAGGAACCTGATGATGATGAAGAAGAAGTCGCAAAAAAAGCCGTAACTGTTGATGTGGTAAAGAAGGCTGTTCAGAAAGATGCCCGCTTAAAGAAATCCTTCCTTAAAAACCTCAAGGTTTCCAAGGCCACTGAAGATGATGACGAAGACGTAACCTTCTTCAAGGTGACTTTTAAAAACGGAAAATATAAATATACCTATGAAGTTGAAGCATATACCGGAATTGTTATATCCATGGAGAAAAAATATTCCGGCAAATAAATAGTGCTGTATAAATCAGCCCCCCTTTTGTTATGATGGTCGCATCAAACAACAAGGGGGTTCATTTTGCTACAAACTTCAGAAAAAGCCTTTTATCTTAAGACTACATGTGCTCCCGCAAGGAGTAGCATTAGCACTCCAACCACGGTAAAGCATGCAGATATTCCAAGCCCTGAAACATATGCTGATGCAAAAAGAAATAATACTTCCACAAGACTTACTCCCATATTGTAAGCCGATAGAACTTCCGCCCGCCTATCTCCAAGATGATTTTTATCAACGATTTCATTTTCAATTCCATCAAATATATATGAAGGAACTGAAACTACAAGCGGAAGAAATAGCATGATTGGGATAATAATCAGCTTGGAATTCACACCCCCGAAAACAAGCATACAGATCCCCGAAACGATGAAGCCGATTATGAAAGCCTTGAAATAGTTTTCCTCTCCAATAATGGCAATAATCTTTTCCGATGCCATCTGGAACACAGAATATCCAAGAATAATTGCTGTCATCCATTCTTCGGATATTCCAAGTATTTTGAGCTTATCTACATAAAAGAAGTTGATCAGGATAAAGGATATGCTAACAAGCGCCAGGGTTACCATGATTGCGATATTCTCAGCATTGAATTTTAGAATGAATAACTTATTCTTCTCAGCAACCTGCGTGTCAGTAGTATGGTCTTTTCCGTGATGCTCCCTTTCTACACCAAAGCTTACATAAACTGCTATAACATTCATCGTAACAGTGAGAACCAGTAATCCTTCAATTCCAAAGAAATGATAAATGCCTGCGTACATAATGGTACTGACAATAAAACCGGCAGTACTGAAATTGTTTACCCTGGCGTTTTTCACAACATACTTACCTTCATCATATTTATGATAAAGATATGCGCTGATAGTTCCCGAGGTAAAACTGATTGCAATTCCTTCTATGATGGCTTCTGAAAGGAACAAGTAGTAGTTCTTTGTTATAAAAGCAGCTAACATCAAGCTTCTTGCGATCAAAAACATGAATTGCGACAGAACAATAGTGTTCTTATATCCCACAAAATCAGTAATTTTCCCTGTAGGAATTTCTCCTAAGAAAATCACAAGTGACAAAGTGGCTTGCAAAATAAAGAATTGATCAAGGTCAATTCCTGCCCGCGTCCTAACCAAAAGTGCTACCGGTGCAAAGAAAACAAGGCCACTTAAGAATGACATAATTTCCAGATTGTCTATATTATATTTATTCATCAAACGGATCCTCCAACAAAAAAGTAAAAATTTGTAACGAAAAAACTGCTTTGCATACATTCCTGTACGCAAAGCAGTCATATCCATCACAATAAAACCTTATATAAAATAAACTAAGGCCATCAACGTATATGATAATCTGACTGTAAGCGTACAAAAACAAGCCTGCCAAGCAGGCAAAAATAATTTTTGTTTTACTTTTTTGTCAGACAATCAACGTCTCATCTTTTGCAACCTCTGTTTTATATTTTTAATAAGAAAAATCATATCATGTATCCATACATGGTTCAACACCATTTATTTGTCGCTTACGATATTAAATATATAATTCACATAAAATGAGGCAGGGTTCACTCAAAAAACCTGCCTAAAAAAATGAAAAGCGCCACAGCAAGCCCCCCTCGGCAAGCCACGGCGCCTTTATATTTATTTTTTTACTGTGCGGAACCAATTCTCACAAGTGCACGATAAAGCTTGGCTTCTGCGCGCACTCTTGCTTCCTTGGTAAGCTGTGCATCCCTCAGCCTTTCCTCTGCCCTGGCTTTGGCTGAGCGTGCGCGTTCCACATCTATCTCGTCGCTCCACTCCCAGGTTGTCGGAAGTACTCGGACCTCACCCTCCATGACAGAAAGCATTCCGCCTATACAGGCAGCTTTGCGCTCAGTGCCATTGGCAAGTGTTACGTGAGCTGTTCCCATGCCGATTCCCGTGCAGTAGTTAGTATGTCTCGCCAAAATCTCGACATCACCGTCTATCGTTCGGAGCATGATCTTCTCGACCTCGCCCTCATATTCCAATCCATCCAGGGATACGACCTGTAAATGATATGTAGCCATATATTTTCAACCCTCATCCGTCAGCTTCGCTGACACCTTCCCCCTTTCAAGGGGAAGGCTTTATTTTGCTGACTTCTTCCAACTATTTGAGAATACTCCCTTAGTATTATCAGTTCTTCTTAGCTTTTTCGAACACTTCATCAATTGTTCCGACCAGCAGGAATGCTGATTCCGGAAGGTCGTCACACTCGCCGTTAAGGATCATCTTAAATCCGCGGATGGTTTCCTTCAAAGGAACGTATTTGCCCGGAAGTCCTGTGAACTGCTCAGCAACTGAGAAGCTCTGTGACAGGAAGTTCTGAACCTTACGTGCTCTGAATACTGTCTGTTTATCTTCATCGGAAAGCTCATCCATACCCATGATAGCGATGATATCCTGCAATTCACGATATCTCTGAAGAACCTGCTGCACTCCTTTGGCAACCTCGTAGTGTTCCTTACCAACTACGTCGGGCGAAAGGATACGGCTGGTGGAATCCAGAGGATCAACTGCCGGATAAATACCCTTTGATGCAATATCACGGGAAAGAACGGTGGTTGCATCCAAGTGTGTGAATGTTGTTGCAGGTGCAGGGTCCGTCAAGTCATCGGCAGGCACGTATACGGCCTGAACTGATGTGATTGATCCCTTCTTTGTTGATGTGATACGCTCCTGCAGCGCACCCATCTCTGTTGCCAGTGTAGGCTGATAACCAACGGCTGAAGGCATACGACCAAGCAGCGCTGAAACCTCAGAACCGGCCTGTGTGAAACGGAAGATATTATCAATGAAAAGAAGCACGTCCTGATTCTTAACATCACGATAATACTCAGCCATTGTAAGTCCGGAAAGAGCAACTCTCATACGTGCTCCCGGAGGCTCATTCATCTGTCCGTAAACCAGTGCAGTCTTGTTAATAACTCCACTTTCCTTCATTTCTCCGTAAAGGTCGTTACCCTCACGGGTACGTTCTCCAACACCGGTAAATACTGAAATACCACCGTGTGCCTTAGCAACGTTATTGATAAGCTCCATGATGAGGACGGTTTTACCAACTCCCGCACCACCGAACAAACCGATCTTACCACCCTTTGCATAAGGGCAGATAAGGTCTACTACCTTAATACCTGTTTCAAAAATCTCAGTCGCAGGAACCTGATCCTCGAACGAAGGAGCCGGTCTGTGAATAGGCCATCTCTCCTGTGTTGTCGGTGCAGGCTGATTATCAACCGGCTCACCAAGCAGATTGAAAATTCTTCCAAGACACTCGTCACCTACCGGAACTGAAATCGGTGCTGCCGTGTCAACCGCATCAATTCCACGAACAAGTCCGTCCGTGGAGCTCATTGCAATACAACGAACGACATCATCACCTATCTGTTGTGCAACCTCAGCTATAAGAGTGGCATCACCATTCTTTATTTCAATAGCACTATGCAGATCCGGCAGCTCACCCTCGCCAAAACGAATGTCAAGGACAGGTCCTGTTACCTGAATTACCTTTCCAACATGTTTTTCACTCATTGTGAGTACTCCTTTTTCTCTTTGTCTTCCCCTCATCCGGCACTTCGTGCCACCTTCCCCCTAAAAGGGGGAAGGCAAGAGTTACTTTTGTCTTCCACTTGGAAGTGAAGAACTACTTTTGTCTTCCACTTGGAAGTGAAGAACTACTTTTGTCTTCCACTTGGAAGTGAAGAACTACTTTTGTCTTCCACTTGGTAAGGAAGAACTACTTTTGTCTTCCACTTGGTAAGGAAGAACTACTTTTGTCTTCCACTTGGTAAGAAGCCAAGAGTTACTTTTATCTATTATGAAGACAACTTTTTATGGTTCTTCGGCACCGGCAACAATCTCCGTAATCTCCTGCGTGATGCTTGCCTGTCGTGCTCTGTTATAGTACAGACTTAACGTTTCAATCATTTCTTCTGCGTTGTCGGTAGCTGCTTCCATCGCAGTTCTTCTAGCTGCAAGTTCGCTCGCAACTGAGATATTGATACTGGAATACAGCACTCCCGCCAAATACTCCGGAACGACTGCGTTGAAAACAGTCTCA
The DNA here is from genome assembly GCF_000703165.1 of Butyrivibrio sp. AE3004. Taxonomy (NCBI): domain Bacteria; kingdom Bacillati; phylum Bacillota; class Clostridia; order Lachnospirales; family Lachnospiraceae; genus Butyrivibrio; species Butyrivibrio sp. AE3004. The sequence continues at coordinate 3,567,231 of NZ_JNLQ01000002.1, read as the reverse complement.
CTGTCCGGCTCGTACAGAATAAGCGATTTCGCCTTTTTATGTGATTCCTCCTCTGATGCCAGATCTGACAACGGAAGGATCGGGCTTGCCTTCGGAACCTGTGACATCATGGATACAAAATCCGTATAACACAGGAAAATATGTCCGAATCTGCCTTCCTTATATGCATCACATAAAATCTTGGCAACCGAGAAGCACTCTGAGATAGTAACCTTTGCAACCTCTGCAAACTCCTCGGTGAAAATCGGAACATTTCTGTGTTTGAAGTACTCCACTGATTTTTTACCAATAGGAAGAACCTCTATATCACGTCCCTTAGTCTCGCTCTCCATGAACTTAAACAGGTTTGAGTTATATCCACCTGCAAGTCCTCTGTCACCTGCGATTACAACGTACAACCACTTATCATTTTTCCCGACCTTAGTATAGGGAGATTGAAAATCATGGTTTTCACTGGCGATGCTCTGCAATGTATCGAGCAAAGTGTTCAGATACGGCTTGGAATTGTCTGCCCTTTCCTTAGCCTTTCGCAGTTTGCTGGCAGCAACCAGCTGCATCGCCTTTGTAATCTGCATTGTGCTCTGCACGCTTTTTATCCGGAGCTTCACAGCCTTCATATTAGCAGCCATGTATCATCCTCCGTTATCATTTCTTTCCTGCAAGGAATTTGTCCGTGTATGCCTTAAGTACGCTCTTCATCTTTTCTTCTGTATCAGACTCAAGCTTTCCTGTCTCGCGAATAGTCTTCATAACGTCGCTGCCATCAGGATTTGTGTCAAGATACTCAAAAAGACCTGCCTCATACTCAGCAATATCGGTAACAGCTACCTCTGTAAGAACGTTATTGATAACTGCGTACAAAATGGCAACCTGCTTTTCAACAGCAACCGGTGAGCTCTTGTCCTGTTTAAGAACTTCCACGATTCTTTCACCCTGTGCAAGACGTGACTTTGTGTCTTCATCTAGGTCTGAACCGAACTGAGCAAAGCTCTGCAGCTCACGATACTGTGAATAAATCAGCTTAAGTGTACCTGCAACCTTCTTCATGGCTTTGATCTGAGCATTACCACCTACTCGCGATACCGAGATACCGGGGTTAACCGCAGGCATGATACCTGAGTGGAAAAGCTCGGTCTCAAGGAATATCTGTCCATCAGTAATGGAGATAACGTTTGTAGGAATGTAAGCAGATACGTCACCCGCCTGTGTCTCGATGATAGGAAGGGCTGTAAGTGATCCTCCTCCGTTTTCATCAGAAAGCTTAGCAGCTCTCTCAAGAAGTCTTGAATGCAGGTAGAATACGTCACCGGGATATGCCTCACGTCCCGGAGGTCTGCGGATAAGTAGTGATAGTGCTCTGTATGCAACTGCGTGCTTTGAAAGGTCATCATAGATAACAAGCACATGCTTACCCTTATTCATGAAGTACTCACCCATGGTGCAGCCTGTGTAAGGCGCAATGTACTGCAGAGGACTGGGCTCTGAAGCCGTTGCAGCTACGACTATGGAATATTCCATAGCGCCTGCATTCTGCAGTTCAGCCACAAGTGATGTAACTGTAGATCTCTTCTGTCCTATTGCAACGTAGATACAAATAACATCCTTACCCTTCTGGTTGATGATGGTATCTATTGCAATTGTGGTTTTACCTGTCTGACGGTCACCGATAATAAGCTCACGCTGTCCACGTCCGATCGGGATCATGGAGTCGATAGCCTTGATACCGGTCTGTAAAGGCTCTTTAACGGGCTGTCTTTCAATGATACCCGGTGCCTTTATCTCAACAGGTCTGTAATCATCTGATTCGATAGGGCCTGCGCCATCAATCGGCTGTCCGATAGCGTTAACTACACGGCCTATCATCGCGTCACCTACCGGAACGGAAACAACGCGTCCGGTACGCTTAACGGTCTGTCCTTCGCTGATACCTACATCTTCTCCGAACAGAACCGCGGATACTACTGTTTCTTCGAGGTTCTGAGCCATTCCGAATGTGCCGTTCTCGAACTCCAACAGCTCACCCGACATACAATTCAAAAGTCCGCTAACTCTGGAAATACCGTCACCAACGGTGAGAACTGTACCGGTCTCATTCTGAATGATCGCATTTTGATAGTTTTTGATCTGGCTTCGAATCACCTCGGATATTTTTTCTGGTTTTAATTCCATTCTAAAAGCCTCCGTGGGTTTTATTCTTTCTTATAGGACTGTCTCGTCAACCTTTTTGCGGAGCTCATCAAGGCGCCCCTGAACTGTTCCGTCATAGAGCTTACCTTCAATCTCCACACGGATTCCACCGAGAACAGCTTCATCGGTTTTCTGAGTCAGAAGAATCTTCTTGCCGCTGATGGATTCAAGCTTTGACTTAAGAGCGCTAACCTGCGACTCGTTAAGTGTTATAGCACTTGTCACAATTGCTTCCGCAATACCGTGATCCTTGTTATAGCTGCTCCTGAACCTCTTTTCACATGCTGAAAACTGTCTTAAAAGACCTCTTTCAATGAGGATTTTTATGAAGTTCAAAAGATATGGCTGCAGCTGCCCGTCAAAGGCTTCATCTACCAGCTTAAGTCTCTCTTTTCTTGGAATCGAGGGCTCTGACAAGAGCGTTATGTAATCGGGATTTTCTTTAAAAATCTCTTTTACCGACTCCATCTGACTTAAGATATCATCCGTAAGGTTTTCCGAAAGCGCCAGATCATACAGACTTTGTCCGTATAAATCTCCAGCCTTGGTCATGACGCCTCCCCTACATTGTTAATGAATTCATCGATAAGTTTCTTATGATCGTTCTCGTTGATTTCCTTCTCCACGACTTTTCCTGCAATATCCATTGCAAGACCGCCGATGGTGTCCTTAGCCTCGTTGATGGCTTTTTTCTTTTCCTGTTCGATATCAGCTTCTGCTCTCTCCATGAGACCCTTGGCCTGCTTCTCAGCTTCCTTAACAATAGTGTCAGCCTTGCCCTGAGCTTCCTTGGTTGCAGATGCAACAATGTCTGCTGCCTGTGCCTGTGCGGAAGAAAGGCTTGTCTCATATTCCTTCTTCATTGCTTCAGCTTTTTCCTTGGCCTCGCGAGCTCCCTTGATCTCATTTTCAGTGAGCTGTCTTCTCTTCTCAATAACCTCGTTTATAGGTTTGAAAAGGAATTTCTTAATGAGCCAGAGCTGAATGAAGAGGTTGCAAATCTGTGCTATGAACGTCCACGGAACGATAGTAACTAGATCCTGTGTGCCCATTCGTGTACCTCCGTATTTTCTAAAAGGCCTGTAACTTAGTTCAGATAGTTCATGAATGTGCCGGGTGCTACGAAGATCAGAAGAAGACCTGTAACGAAACCATAGATACCGGTTGTCTCTGCAATAGCACAACCAAGAAGCATGGTACTTGTTACATCACCCTTACACTCGGGCTGACGTCCGATTGCCTCAAGAGCCTTAGAAACGGCATTTCCTTCACCAATACCGGGTCCGATACCGGCGATCAGCGCACATCCTGCTCCGATACCGCATCCTGCAAGTGCAATACCTTTTGCTAAAATCTGAAAATCACTCATGTTTTAATCCTCCTAGATTATTATTATGATTTTTCTTTATTAAGTTTTCCCCTCATCCGACACTTTGTGCCATCTCCCTCAAAAAGGAAGATCAAGATGGATTAACCCTCTGCTGCATTTGCTATATACATGATTGTCAGCATTGAGAAAATAAACGCCTGCATACATCCTGTGAACCAGTCAAAGTACACACCCAGAATAGCCGGGAGTCCGACGCTCAGGATCGGAATATTTGAAAGTACATCGCCCACAGCGCCCGGGATAAGTCCAAACAATGCGGAAGAAGCAATCGCAAGTGCTGCATAGATAAGTCCGTCAATAACTATACCCGAAAGGATATTACCGAAATGACGGCAAGCCATACTTACAGGCGTTGCCAATTCGGACAGGATATTGAACGGTGTCATTACAGCGATCGGCGTTGTAAAGCTCTTCAGATAACCGAGGAAGCCTCCCGCTTTGATCTTACATGCAGTGATGATAACAAACACTACGATGGCCCATGCTGCTTCTGTTGAAAGATCAGCTGTCGGGCTTCGAAGTCCTACAAGGCAGATCAGGTTTGACACAATACTTGTGGCGAAAATCGCTGAAACCAATGGAATCAGCCAGTCAAATTTTGTTCCGCCCGTATTACTGCGAACCAGATTGTGTGCTGCTTCAACTATCATCTCTGCAACCGCCTGGCGCTTTGAAATATTCTCGACCTGAAGGTTTCTCGTCAGGAAGATACACAGCAGCGTTATGATTGCCATTACAATCCAGCTGACTACCAATGTCTCCGTGATATTGAAATCACCAAGTACAGGTATTCCGGTGTGGATAGTGTAATAGATCTTACTGCCGGCTACTTCAAAGTTCATACTTTAGAATCACCTTCCTTTCCTCGCAGTTAGTATCCCGCGAATTTTTATTAAAATGCTCGGAATAAAAAGAGGAATCACGCCGGTTACAAGATTAATAACCGGAACGAAGATTGACAGGATGACCCATAACAGCTGCATCATTGTACGATATCTCAGACTCACAGCCATGGTGCTTCTCGCCCTGTCCGTCTCCTCTTCACTCATCCCTGTGATCTTCTGCACTGTAAGTCCCATCCAGAAGAAGTTACCCACAGCAACGATAGTTCCGCCTATCGCCCCTATGAAGATCGTATAATCAAAAGGTACCTTATAGCCAAAAGGCGCATCACTCGGTACCACTTGATGCAAAACAAAAAACAGAATTATAACGATAAGGCTTGCCACCGCTGTCCCCACAGCAATATACGTGGTTTCCTTCTTAACTGCGTCCTGTACTACCATTAACTTTTTTCTCCCTTTAACCTCATCCGTCAGCCAAGCTGATGACTTCCTCTTCTCGGAGGAAATTCAGGATATTTATTTGAAATTCAGATGTGCTTATTAAATGACACCTCGTTCTTGTCACGCTTTTTTCCTTCGTTCTTCTTAGTCACTTCAAGGTAAACCTTGTAGGCTGTCATCATGGATCCGCCAAGTCCGAAGAAGAATCCGATTATATATATCCAACCGGGCGCTCCAACCTTAGTTGTCAGCATATAGCACGCAAAAATGCAGATGAGAAGAGGGGTTACCAGAGATAACCCAAGCTGTCCCACCATTGCAAATTGTGTCATTAATTTTGAAAAATCAGTCGTCTTTTTTATCATTTGAGCTTTTCCGATTGATAACTCTTATATTTTTCATTTATATGCTCGCATTTACGTGATTTTTATATATCATTTCAGAGAATTCAAAAAAATCCGAAATACCGCAACATATATCTCAATAATACAAGTATTAGTCAGAAAAAACAATTGTTTATATGTAATTTTACAAACATTTTACTTTTTAAAACCATATACTGTATCTAATTCTCAGCGATATTTCCATGCACAAAAATCCCGGCCTGATTACAAATATCAAACCGGGATTTACTATGGTTTTCTTTATTTTTTTATGAATCTATTTAGTCTTAGTCACCTTTCCGTAACTTACTGACTTTGGTGCGCCTGCTTTCTTTATCTTTTTCTTGTAAGTTTTTAGTTTCTTTCCAGGAACCTTGAAGTCTGCTTTCTTGTATATTCCTTTAAATGCTTTCGAGCCGATCTTTTTAAGCTTCTTGGATAAGATAGTAACCTTCTCCAACTTCTTACAATTAAAGAATGCTTTCTTTCCTATCGTAGTTACTCCCTTTTCCAAAGTAACTTCTTTTAGTAATTTGCATCCGTAAAAGGCTTCATCTCCTATAGTGGTCACCTTATCACCGGTAGTTACTGACTCCAACGCACGACATCCTTTAAATGCGCCTTTTCCTATGGTCTTTACTTCTTCACCGATAGTTACGGTCTTAAGGAGTTTGCAATCCTTGAAAGCATTGTCTCCTATTGCTGTCACGGTGTAGGTTTTCTTTCCGTTTTTAATCGTCTTAGGAACAGTATATGATGTAGCAGATGTTTGATCGATATGTGATAAAGTAACTTCTCCTTTTGTTTCTGTAGTAACATACTGGGCATCATTGGATTCGATAATTGCTCCAACATTTGCACTTCCTATAAATTCAAAATTATTCTTTTGCGCATACTCTTCAGCTTCTGTATCATAATATCCTTGAATCTTAAACTTAGGAATAGAACGTGTTCCCGCCTTACTCTCATAATATCCAAATGCATTTGTTCCAATATTTTCAACCGAATACGGAATCAGTACTATCCTCATAATTGGAATATCATAAAAAGCATTACTATCTATTCTCTTTAACCCCTCATTAAGTATTACAGGTTTTACTTTAATAAATTCATTTGGAACATTAAAATCAAATTCATATTCCAGACCATACACTCTATATGCGAATGCATATGAACCTATACTTGTAACATTTGTGGGAACAACGACATTCTCCAACACGTTACAATGTGCAAATGTTCTACTGCTTATCGTTGTAATCCCAGTCGGAATATGTATAGCTCTAATTGCCGTGCAATATTCAAAAGCACTGGAACCAATACTTGTTATTTTATCCGGCATATTAATGTTAACTAACGATTCGCACTCATAAAAGGCCCTTCCTCCAATTTTGATAACCCCTGACATAAGTTTCACATTTGTTAAACTTATGCAACTCTCAAAGCAACTATCCGGGACTTCCTCTATTCTAGCGGGAATAATCATCGTTCCTGTCCCTGTTGATCCCTCAATTGTCCCACGCAGATTTGTACAACCTTTAAAGCAAGATGATCCCAACACTTTAACACATTCCGGAATTGTAAATTCAACAATTCCTGTACATCCGCAAAATGCAGATGAACCAAAATATAGTAAATCTGAAGTATCAAATCTAACATAGTTGATTTCTGTATTATTCAGAAAAGCGCTATCTCCGATTGTATCTATTTTGGAATTAATCTTTATTTCTTTTATTTTCCAAACATGGTTCATACTTCCCACTATGGTATTTGCCATTCTTTTCTTAGCTTTCGAAAAATTAGCATTACTATTTTGTGAGAACGCACCTGTACCAATTGCTTTTACTTCAAAATAGCGTTCTTCATTAGCCATCTTTACTTTTAGTGGTGTCTCTATTTTATCTTTATCACCTAAATAGGCAATTATTACAGCTTCATTTGCCTTTATTTGAAAAAGCCAATCCCCTGTATACACAAGCGGGAATCCATCCATATCGTATCCCCTGACTTTATCATCTTCTTCCACTACACCATACTCCGCAGAAGCATCCATCCTGAAAGCGCACAAAGAAATAACACACATTGCTGCAATTATAAGAGTTCTAATAATTCCGTTTTGTTTTTTCATCATCCAAACACCCCTCAAATCATCACTTAATTACAGGTCAAAATATCCATATTTTCATGATATCCAATTACTATTAATTGCACATGAAAACAGCATAAAAAGAATATAAATAATACCTTTTTATGCACTTCCACAGCTCTCATAAAAATATAAATCCCCATTCCACTGTCACGTGTATGTTATACTAAAAAGAGGCACTGCAAATTCATTAAGGTGAAATTTATGGAAAAAGAAATATTTGATATAGAACAAAATCATTTAACGGAAACCTATAACAAGCTCCTTGCGATGAAGGAGGATCTGGAGAATCAGATAGCTGCCCTCGATGAGAAGGCGCTTGATGATAAGAACGACATGCGCGACAATATGCGTTTCGACTACGCCGATATCGAGACAACCATGGAGACGCTGGCTGAGTTGGAGGTATGGAATCGATACATTGATACCTACAACGTACAGAGCAGTTCTCTGGGAAACCGCCTGGGCACTGTAAAAAAGCTCCTTGAGTCTCCTTACTTTGCAAAAATCCAGGTACAGTTTGACCCATCGGAAGCACCCGAGAGTTATTACATCGGCCGTGCTGCTGTTTCAGAAAACAAGTTTAAGCAGATGATTCTTGATTGGAGATCTCCTATCGCAGAGCTATATTACAATCAGGAATTCGGGCCGACCCATTACACTGTAGAAGACAGGGAAATCTCAGTAGACCTGCAGCTTCGTCGTCAGTTCGATCTGGAAAAAAGTAAGCTGATTTCTTACTTTGATACACAGATAGCAATTGAGGATCCGCTGCTTTTGCAGTCACTTTCCCACACTCATACAGACAAAATGCAGGCTATAACTGCAACCATTCAAAAAGAACAGAATACAGTAATCCGCTATCCCGATATTCCGGTACTTCTCGTAAACGGAATCGCAGGAAGCGGAAAAACCTCTGTATTATTGCAGAGAATAGCTTATCTGTTTTACCAGAAGAGAGAAACACTACGTCCGGATCAGGTTTGTCTGATGACACTTAACCCTGTATTCCGCGATTATATTGACAACGTTCTGCCTGACATGGGAGAGACAAATCCTCTTACCCTGACCTGGCCGGAATTTTTGGAAATGGTAAGCATTCCGTTTTCATGCGATGAGTTTGATTACACAGCTTCTGACAGTCTGCAAAAGATCAAGGATACACTGCCTACCCTGACACCTGAATTATCAGATTTCCTTGATATTACACAAAAAGGAAATCTCGTACTCTCCAAAAAAGACATCCTGTCTGTTGTAAAGAAATTCAGTAAATTCCCTATGGGCATACGTTTGATTCAGACCGTATCCGACGAGCTTGAACACCGGGCAAAAAATGCTCTTCACAATATCGACAGAGATTCCGACTCCGATTCAGGTAGCGTAGCAAACTCAGATTCAGCTGAAGATAACCGACTCGAAAATGATTTTGGCGGCGCACTGAGCAATATCAGACACTGCGGTTTTGTGAATGTAATGCGCATAGCAAAACGTATACTTGGTAAAAAACGCATAACCGCTGCAGAATGGCTTTATACAAAAATGGAACTTACAGGTGAATGTGACCGCAATATGCGCTATGTCATGATAGATGAAGTGCAGGATTACACCAAGGCTCAGCTTATGATATTTAGAAAGTACTTCCCGAATGCCAGATTCATGCTGCTTGGAGATGAATTCCAGGCTATCCGTGAAGGAACCATAAGCTTTAGCGAAATTGAAGAACTGGCAAAAGAAGACAACAAGAAGTTCGTCACCCTTCCCCTCATGACAAGCTACAGAAGCTCACCTGAGATTACCGATATATTTGCATCCCTTCTTCCGGAAAAGCAAAAGCTGATGATTTCCTCAGTAAAACGTCCGGGGGAAAAGGTATCTGTAAAAGCATGCACTTCAGATACCGAATATATCGAAGAATTAAAGAAACAGATTGAAGAGTCCGCAAAGCGTGAAGGCCTGACTGCAGTAATCTGCAGAAATCAGCATAACCTTGAGTACATCATTACCTCACTTGGAGATGATGCACCTCAAATCGTATCAGGACACGACGCACTTCCAAAAAGCGGAGCATTCCTTATCGAATTAAAGCTTGCAAAGGGCCTTGAATTTGACAATTGTATACTTGCAGATGCAGATCCTGAAAGCTATCCTGATGATACCCTGGGGAGACACTGCCTGTATACCGCAATGTCCCGAGCCACAAGTCATCTTGCAATTTTGGCTAAAGGCACCCTCGCAGCAGGAATTTCCGAGCATTGATGTCAAAGAAATATATTTAAAAGCAGCGCTACCAAGTAACCATAGAAATTGGTGTAATTTCATTTTATAAGATAATGGTATATTGATCGTTATCATCTAAAAAGACTGCCACAGCAAAAAATACACCGGCAAACATAAAAAGACTGCCACACTAAAAATGATATCAAAATCAAAATAAGTGTGGCAGTCTTTATATTTTTCTCATATAGTTTTTCAACTATATTTCTTTGATTAAATCCGGAATTTTTATTCTTCCACTACAGTCTTGATGTGAAGCTCTTCAAGCTGTTTGTCTGTAACTTCCCCGGGAGCACCCATCATTATATCCTGAGCATTCTTGTTCATAGGGAACGGAATAATCTCTCTGATTGTGCTCTCACCTGAAAGGAGCATGATCATACGATCAACACCGGGAGCGATTCCTGCGTGCGGCGGTGCGCCATAGCAGAATGCGTTGTACATAGCAGGGAACTTAGCCTTAACATCCTCTTCACCGAGACGAACCATCTCGAATGCCTTGATCATGATCTCCGGATCATGGTTACGAACGGCACCTGATGAAAGCTCAACGCCGTTACATACAAGGTCATACTGATCAGCCATAATATCAAGAGAATCAATCTCTCCTCGTTCTGCCTTAAGGAGTGTCTCCATTCCGCCGCTGGGCATTGAGAAAGGATTGTGGCAGAATTCAAGCTCGCCAGACTCCTCACCAATCTCATACATCGGGAAATCAACAATCCAGCAGAAAGCATACTGCTCTTTATCCATGTGTCCGGGAACGGCAGCACCGAATGTCTTAACAACAACACCGGCTGTCTTCTGAGCCTGTCCGAGCTTCCCTGAACCGAGAACAACAAGGTCACCGCTCTTAAGTCCGAGTGCTTCGATAACAGCATCCTTCTTTTCCTGAACAAACTTTGCAATACCGCCGACAATTTCGCAGTTCTCATCAAGTCTGAACCAGTAAGGCTTAGCACCTGCCTGAACTTCAACGTCGGAAATTGTCTTATCTATAAACTTACGGCTTTCCTTAAAGTCAGAGATGACTACAGCCTTGATTCTTACATCTGTCGCATCGCCTGCCTTAAGTACAGCGGAATCATCACCTGTCTCTTTTGCCTTCTCAGCACTTGCTGCAGCTGCTTCCTCAGAAACAACACTTGCAAAAGGACCAAAACCGCAATCCTTAAGAACCTCTGTAGCATCCTGAACCGTCAGATCAATTCGAAGGTCAGGCTTATCTGTGCCGTACTTCTCCATAGCTTCACGATAAGGAATACGTGCAAAAGGAGCACCTGAAGCTCTGTCATAAGTACCGTACTTTGCAAAGATAGGAGGAAGAACATCCTCACAGATTTCAAAAACATCTTCCTGTGATGCAAATGCCATCTCCATATCAAGCTGATAGAATTCACCCGGGCTTCTGTCGCCTCTTGCATCCTCATCACGGAAGCAAGGAGCAATCTGGAAATAACGATCGATTCCGGATGTCATAAGAAGCTGCTTGAACTGCTGAGGAGCCTGGGGAAGTGCATAAAACTTTCCGGGATGCTTTCTCGCAGGAACAAGATAGTCTCTTGCACCCTCGGGAGATGACACTGTAAGAATAGGTGTTGTAATCTCCATAAAGTCATGCTCTATCATTGACTTTCTGAGTGCAGCAATAACATTGCTTCTAAGAATTATATTCTTTTTAACCTCAGGATTTCTGAGATCAAGATAACGATACTTAAGACGTGCTGTCTCGTCCGCCTCACGGCTTCTGTTGATCTCAAACGGAAGCTCGTTGTATCTGCAGCGTCCAAGAACGTCAATCTTATCGGGAACAACCTCAATATCACCGGTAGCGAGTTTGGGATTCTTTGAGCTTCTCTCCCTTACGGTACCTTCAACGGAAATAGTTGATTCCTTATTAATTCCCTTAACAACCTTCATCATCTCTTCAGTCTCGATGACGATCTGAGTTGTTCCATAAAAATCTCTTAAAACAACAAAGCCAAGCTCAGCTCCGACTTCACGAAGATTCTCAAGCCAGCCGACAAGCTTAACTTTATTGCCGACGTTCTCAATTCTGAGCTCACCACATGTATGTGTACGTGACTGCATTTTAAATATCTCCTTAAAACCTATAGAATATCAAGAAACATTTTAGCACAATTATCGGGACTTTGTTAAAAAACTTTACATCCCTTCCGTTTCATATGTCAGGCTGTAGCCTTCGTGTCCCTCCAGACTATTCCACTGATTGATGATCCTTTCTATGGGAGTATGTCCGTTTTCCGCATCGATAACAGTAAGGATCAGTATGACCTTGTTTTTGCCGTTCATCGCCATGACATCATTGCTCCTTAGGCTTGCGGTAAGAACCTCAACAAACCTCTCCATTACTTTATCATCGACATCCTCTCCATCATCTCTTGTCATCACAAACTGAACAAGCCATATATTTACTATGGTTCTCTTTGCCATTCTGGAAAACAGTCTATAAGCCATCTGAAGCTTGTCAAAATCCACAAAGTAGGCGCCCTTCTGTATTCCGCGCTCCTCGAGCACCATCTTTATTCCTGCAACTCCTGCTGCCTGAACTTCCTCTCCTGCGTTGATGCTTGAGTTTTTGTACATGAAGTATCCGTGCTTTCCATTCTGCTTAACGCTATACAGCGCTTTATCCGCCTTTCTGAAAAGATTTGCGTATTCATCTCCCTCATCTGTGGTAGCTACGGCACCAATGGAAACACCAAGCGGAATACCCATATCCTGTCCCATGATTTCTTCACCGCTCTTTAGGATTTCCTCGTTTAAAAATCTCTCTTTTTCAGCCACGGCACCTTCTTCGGAAGTTCCCTGAATAAAAGCAACGAACTCATCTCCGCCGATTCTTCCGACAAAATCATCTTCCCTTACGCAGGACCTGACAAGCTCTGCAAATTTTGCCAGAACTTTATCACCGGTCTCATGCCCGAAAACATCATTGACCAGCTTAAAATTATCCAGGTCGATCATCATGAGAATACCCTTCGACTCTTTACAGATTTCCTCTAGCGCAAGTTGTGTATATCCCTTGTTCCAGAATCCGGTCATAGGATCTATCCTGGCTTCCTTCTCCAATTTTTCCATATTTGTAATACCCATCCTGATGTTACCGATGAGCCAGCCGATAAACATTACAAATAAGGTACAAACAAAAATCAGATATGCCTTAAAATACGTCCTCTCAAAAATCTGTGACTCCTTTGTTATATGGAATTTTTCCTCACGGACAATGTCCTTTCCCGCTGAATCATAAACCTGAACCCTCAGGGTATAATCACCGTAAGGAAGATTAATATAACTAAGGGATTTCATCTCTTTTTGTTTGCATGTAATTCCGTCATCTCCTGTTCCCTCAAGGAAGATATGAAGAAGCGGATCCGACAACGTAAAATTAAGCGCAGCAACATCAAAGGTTATTCTTCCTGAAATGGCAGGAATAACATAATTTCCGTTTTCATCAGGCTCTATTATCTCGTTATTTGCAGTCAGCTTGCTGATCGTTATTGTATAATCCGTATCCACAACATTTTCATCAGCTATGGCAATCCTCCTTACACCGTCAGCGCAGCATAAGTAAAGAGAACCATTGTAATAAGAGTTTTCCGAATTGGCAGTAAGCGCCGAATACAATCCGCGCCCCTTGTTTAAAAGCATATAGTTATACTCACCGTTTTCCAGAAGATCACTCTTTTTGACTATGAAAATACCTGCACTGGAGCTGATCCAGGCATAGCCGTCTTCAGTAAAGAAAACATCGTAATTATTGTTATAGGGGAAATTTGTAAGCTTTGTAACCTTCTCATCCTTATAGTGGTAAAGGGCGTTACTTGTTACATAAAGGTACTCGTTGTCTCCGCAAGGCACTATTTTCATGATTACCAGCGATCCCATACCGTCATCCTTGCCATACTGATGAATGATCTCTCCATCCTTGATAATCATTATGCCCTCGCCATCAGTACCAAGCTCTACATATCCATGACCAATGTCAACCATACTAAGAACCTGAGTTGTCAGTCCTTCTTTTTCTCCCATTGTCCCTGTGACAACTCCGCCATTAATAAAATTTATTCCGGTGGTGCTAGCCGCAATTATGGTCCCGTCCTCAAGCTCCATGGTCAGCCTGAACCTGCTGCCATTGGTATTTTTATTTCTTTCATTATAAGTATCTATCGTGCCATCTGCTTTAATCTCGATAAGACCATGCTTACCGTATGTACTTACCCATAAATTCCCCTTTGAGTCTTCCATGAGATATCTTATTCTCACGTCCTTAAAAAGCTCAGGAAAATCAATGGGAACAGCATAAAAGGTCTTAAGATCGATCGTCACAAGGCCATTATTTGTACCGACATACAGCATGCCATCCTTTATCAGCGTACAATTAACAACCTCCGGGTTCACACCTGCTCTTGCAAAAATATCCGTAAACGGATTCCAGGAATATCTGACAATACCCTGTTTGTTTGACGCAAACCAGACATTCCCCTGATAATCCACCATTATATCCTTGACCGCTCCGTTAAAACTGTCGGTGGTCATTTCGGTAAACTTGCCTTCTTTTGTAAGGAAGCCGCAGCTGTTCTCAAGGCCACAGAAAAATCCGTTATTCTGCGGTGAATAATATAGCTTGTTAAAATACTCAGAATGTCCTATGGTGTATTTTTTTCCAAGCTCTATCTTATCATCTGAAACATTAACCTGAATTACATAGTTTGAGGTTGAACCCGCATAAAACTCGTCACGCTCTCCTGCAGCAACTGCTCCAAACTTGGTATTTTCATCATCAAGTCCTATCTTATCCACATACTCATGATTTTTTATAATAAACAGTTCACCCGCCATTGTTACGCCGGCAACAACATCCTTCGAATTGCAGGTAAGTGACGTTACAACTTTTATTCCATCATCATCAAAAGTCTGTATCTTTCCGTCTTTTCCAAACATGCAAAGGGCGGTTGCCGTGCCCACATACATATACCCGTCAGTATCTTCGCAAATAGCCCTTATTGAATCTGAAGGAAGTCCGTCCTCCTCAGTAATAAACCTGATAGTCCTGTCTGTAGGATTAAAGCATGCAAGACCGCTGTCATTGGTTCCTATCCAAAGCATACCTTCAGAATCAACATAAAGTACCATTACACTGCTGATTCTCTCATCAAGTACAATTTCCTCAAACCTGTAACCGTCACACAGGTATAGTCCCGCATAAGTGCCGGCCCAGATATAACCGTCATTCGTCTGAGCAATGGCATTTATTTCCACTGTAGCAAGGCCATCGTCTGTATCATATGTAGTAGCCGCATATTCGGAGCTCATATCTATAGCTTTTGCATTAATTGAAAATGTCATGGACGTCATGACAATTACAGGCACCAAAAGCCACAACAAAGCACTATCTGCCGTACTCTTTTTTCTCCTGTCTATAAAAATGTAATAAAGCTTGATCATTCCCGATGCCAAGAGCACACTAAGAGCCTTATCCGGAATATCCACAAAAGCCTCTCCCAGACACGTGCATAAGACAGGGACATTAACATCCCTTGCTATCATGTCTATAAGACCATCTCCCCAGATGTTTCCTGTTCTTCCACCATATAAATATAAATTCATGGGAGTTGAAACTGCAACAGCAACAATTCCGGTAAGAACGGCAGTTGATGCCACCTTGAAAGCTGTCTGAGTACTTGCCTTTGGATAAAAAAGACCAACTGAAACACCTATACATACAGACACTATCAGATACGCTAGTGTCTTGATGTTTACGGTTATTATTCCCAAAAGAATATTTGAAAAAGCACCGCAAACAGCACCTCCGACAGGACCAAGCTCAATAGCCGTAATAATCGTCCCTATTGAATCAAGCCAGAACGGAAGCTGGAAATGCTCAGCAAAACTTCTTCCTATGAGATTGATAAAAACGCAAACTGCTATCAAAAGGCAGGTTTGCCATTTTTTCATTTTCACAATCATCGCCTCATCAAAGTGCTTCTATTTCATAAGTTACCCTGTAATCATTGTGCCCCGGGATGTTATCCCATTTTTCCATGATACGTCCGATGGGCGCCTTCTCCGAATCATCGTTAATATCCGTAAGGATTACTATCGCCTGATTTTTACCGTTAAGCGCAACTACATCATTTGCCCTAAGGGTATTAACAAGAATATCCAAAAATGTATCTACTATATCTTTCGAAATCTCATTTCCGGAAACAGGGTTTATTACAAATTGGACTATCGAAACCCTTACATCCGTCCTTTTGGACATCCTGACAAAGGTTCTGTAAATAGCCTGAAGTCTGTTGAAATCAACAGTATAGGCTCCCTTGGCGATGTTTCTTTCTCCCAGGATCTTGCGTATTCCGGCAAGTCCCGTTGCCATAGTTGCATCGGAGAAATTAACCTTCGAGTTAGCCTTCCTGTACATTGCATAGCCGTGTTTTCCGTTCTGCTTTACGTTATACAAGGCTTTATCCGCAAGCCCGAAAAGTGCCTCGTAATCAGTGCCCTCATCAGGCGCAATAACCGCACCTATTGAAGCACCAAGCGGGATGTTCATGTCGTCTCCCATGAGCTCTTTAGCCACTTTTACAATCTGCTCATTAATATATCTTGTTTTCTCGGCAACGGCGTTTTCATCATCCGTCCCCTGAAGAAAAGCTATAAACTCATCACCGCCCATACGTCCCGCAAGGTCCGTATCTCTTATACATGACCTTATAATATCGGCAAAGCTGATAAGAACCTTATCTCCCATATCGTGACCGTAAAGATCATTGACCAGTTTAAAGCTGTCAAGATCGATCATCATCAGGATACCCTTCTTTGTTTTGCAAAGCTGGGTGAGTTCCCTCTTAGACGTTGCTTTATTATAAAGTCCCGTCATGGGATCGGTTGTAGCCTCTTTTTTCCAGGTCTGCATATTTGAAAGACTTTTCCTTAGTCTTCCAAGCAGCCATCCAAGGAAAAAGGTAAACATCACGAGAACAAAAATCAGATATACCTTGAAATATGTCCTCTCAAAAAGCTGTGATTCTTTTTCTATATTAAAAATCTCTTCCCTTATTACACCGTCTCCTCCGCTATCAAGCACCTGTACATGAAGCTTGTACTTTCCGTAGGGAAGATTTGTATAGGTAAGACTCTGCATCTCATTTTGATAGCATGTGATACCACTGTCGGAAGTTCCGTCGAGAAATGCATGGATCAAAGGATTCGAAAGCGTAAAATTAAGAACTGCGATATCAAAGCGAACACGCCCTGAAATAGCTGGAATTACATACTTCCCATCCCTTTCCGAAATAAGATCATCCTCTGCCCAGAGTCTTGAAACCCTTATCTGATAATCATTGTCGAAGGAATTGTAGTCCGTGAGAGATATTTTGCGCACACCGTCCGTACAGCAAAGGTAAATGTCAGAATCCATCACCGCATTTGTTGCATTGGCAGTAAGACTCGTATAGAAACCTCTACTCCTGTTTAAAAGAGCATAACTTATATCTTCGTTTCGAATAAGCGCATCCTTATCCACAACAAAAATACCTGCGCTGGAGCTAACCCACGCTTCTCCGTTTTCTCCTATATAGACATCATAGTTGTTACTGTAAGGGAACTTATTTAACTTGGAAGCCTTTGCCCCATCAAAATAGTAAAGCGCATTACTTGTGACAAAAATATAACCTCCGTCACAGGGAACAACCTTCAAAATTACAGGTGACCCAAGCCCCTGCTCCTCACCTATCCTTGAAGTTATTTTTTCATCCTCGATTATGTAAACACCATCACCGTCAGAGCCTGCTATGATTCTTCCGTTCTCATCAACCACAGCAGAAAGAATCTGAGCACCAATACCATCTTCTTCGGAAAGCGTAGCGGTAACCTTTCCATCTTCAATATAATTCAGGCCCGTACTGCTTGCTGCAAATATCCTGCCATCAGGCAGCTCTGTCGCTGACCTGAATCTTCCGCCAACAGTTCCTGCTGTTTCCTCATTGAAAAATACAGTCTCACCTGAAGGCGTAATCTCAATAAGCCCGTTCTGACCATAGGTGCTTACCCAGATATTACCTTTTGAATCAGCCATAAGATGCCTTACCCTGACACCGTCAAATACCTGCTGATCCGGAACCTGTATTACCCTGTCATTTTTTAAGTCGTGCGCCACAAGTCCGTTATCCATTCCTATATATAGAATTGTATCCTTTATCAAAAGTGCATTAACAACGGATCTTTCTATCCCGGCTTTTGCAAATACATCCTCAAAGGGATTCCATGAGTATCTCTCAATTCCCTGCTTGTTGGACGCAAACCAGATATTACCCTGATAATCCATAATGACATCACTGACAGAGCTGTTGAAATCCTCTGCAGACATATCTGTTACAGTACCGTCATCCGATATGAATCCAAGTCCGTTTTCGCAGCAAAAGAAATATCCCGCATTTTCTTTCGAATACATAACTCTGTTAAAATAAGAAATCTCATTCGTAGTAACCCTGGATATTTCCCTGATCGTTCCGTCATCTAAGAGCTTAACCCTGACCGCATAATCGGCACTTGTACCAACAAGAAAAGTATCATCATCCCCTGCTGCCGCAGCACCGTAATAAACTCCCGACTCATCATTCATAACTGAGATGGAAATCAGCTGATTATCCTCTATAAAAAAAAGCTCACCGCCATTAGTAACTCCGACAATCAGATTTTTATCCGACATATTGTCAAAGCTAAGAGTTCTTACCGAATATAATTCCTCCGGAAATTCCGTAACCTGTCCGTCAGTTCCTATGACGCATAAATTTCCTGTTGTTCCTACATATACATTCCCCTTTGCATCCTCGCAGATTGCACGGATTGAGTTGGAAGAAAGCCCATCATCAACCGAGAAAAAATCAATTTTTTCTGTCTCGGTATTATATCTTGCTACTCCGCTGTCATTAGTACCTATCCACAGATTCCCTTCCGAATCCGCAAAAAGCTGCATTACATTTGTAATTCTTTCATCGAGCTGAACCTGCTCAAATTTGTAGCCGTCATATCTGTAAAGTCCCGAATACGCACCTGCCCATATATAGCCATCAGAAGTCTGGGCAACTGCATTAAGTTCCTCAGATACCAGACCATCCTCTGTGTCATAACCTATTGCAGCATAATCAGCCCCAAAATCTGCAGCATTTACTCTTGCTGTTCCAAAAACAAGAAGCTCAATCGGAAGAAGGATCAGCACAAGCAGCTGTATTCCCTGAGATTCTTTATTGATATTTTTACCTGTTAAACCAAGCTTTTTTAGTAACCTCTTAACTAAAGTAGCAGAAGCTACCGCCATAACAACGCTTACCGCCTTGTCAGGAATATCCACAAAGGCCTCGCCCAAAAGAGAGCATATCCACTTAACATTTATACTCTGGGAGAGCATATCTATAAGACTGTCTCCCCAGACATTTCCGGTTTTGCCGTCATAGAATATCATGTTTAAAGGCGTTGATATGATGACAGCCATGAAGCCCGCAAAGACTGCTGCCGAAATTATCATAAAAGCATCAAATTTTTTCTTTGGAAAAATAAGACCTGCAGAAGCACCTATTGCTATGGACACAAGAATATAAGCAAGATTTTTCAGGTCATAAAAAGAAGTGCACACATTGACAAGGGCACCTGTGATAGCACCGCCCACAGGCCCCAGCTCAAATGCTGCAATTAATGTGCCTATTGAATCAAACCAGAAGGGTATCTCAACCCGGCTTGCCAGGTATCTACCACAAAGATTTATCGCAACACAGATAATTATCAGAAGATAACTCTGCCAGTGCTTCATCCTGTTCATTGTTCTCCCTCATTCAACCCAAATAACCATGATTCCGCAATATTACACAATAATTCTATCATTCAGATATTGGGCACTCAATGAAGCATACGGCAAGAAACCATAAAGAAATTATAAACAAATTGCGCCTACAAGAGGGATTGTAAGCACTGATAAGAGCGTGGTCAGAGCCACTCCTCTTGAAGCTGTTTCCTCATCGCCGCCGTAGTACTGGGCAAGCATTGCCGACATGCTGGCAACGGGAGTAGCTATCATTACAAAGCACACTCCCAAAAGAATCTGATCCTTAATAAACAGCTTCATCAGTAATACACTGATAATGGGAATCACTATAAGCTTCAGGGCAGAGAAGATCATAAGCTTATAATCCTCAAACAGACTCTTTAGCTTCATTCCGCCAAGTGAATAACCGATAACCATCATGCTCATCGGCACAGTGAGTCCGCTGAGACTGCTTACTACATCCTCTATCGGCTCCGGAATATGCACATGTGTCATATAAAGAAGTAGTGAAACAAATACGGATATTACTCCCACATTAATTATGTTTTTCCATGAAAAGCTCTCATCAAAATCCACGTCCGTACCGCTCCTCATGGCACGAATACCGTAGGTATAGATAAGCAGGTTAAATGGAAACTGGAAAAATGCCGCATACAAAAGTCCCACATCTCCGTAGGTTGCAGACACAATCGGAAACCCCATAAAACCTATATTTGAAAAAATAGTCATTACCCTGTAGGTTCCGAAATAATTCTTTTTTAACCTCAATATATTTGGTATGAAAATCGAAATCAAAATCAGCCCAAGATATATGACTACTGACGCAATAACACACGCAAGTAGCTGCCTGTTGGTTACGACCTCGTCCTTATTAATTCCTGCGGACAAAATAAAAGCAGGACTTGCAATATTTACAACAATCCCTGACATGCCTTTACTTATCCTGTCATCCATAAGCCCTGTCTTCCTGCAGATAATTCCTACAGTCATGAGCATAAAAAGCATAAACATCTGTGGTAATAAAATCATTTCTTCACCTTGCCTTTTTAATTTAAAGCAAATTATAACAGTACCTCAATTTCCGTACAATGGTTTTTGCCCCGGTTTTAAAAAGAGCGAAGCTGTGATCGCTTCGCTCTTTTACATTTAAGGTTGTGGTTCAAATGCTTCAATTGAGTTTTCCGGACTTGATAACGTCTTGCCGTTTTCGTCGATTGTCAGCTTATAATATTTTCCTGATCCCGCATATCCTAAAGGTGCTGCGCTTTCATACAGATAGTAATATCCGTATGGCAGATCAGCCACGCAGAATCCTCCTGCTGAACCTGATGAGAGATTCTTTTTATAATATGATCTGTCAGGTCTTATTATATCGAAGATAGCTCCGGTAAGAGGTAATCCTGTGGTAGCCTCTTTCCTAAGGACTATTCTCTCAGTCTTTGTTGAAATATTCATTATGCCATACTTCTCGACATCAAGGTCCTCATCAACATTTGTATCATCCTTCATCCTTTGAATCTTGAACTCTTCATTTTCACCGAGTGTCACTCCAGCATCAGTAGCAGCTTCAGTACCAACAACGATTCTGTAGATACACTGAAGTTCATCAGTTCCCTGCGGAAGTGTAACACCATAATCGGAATACTCAGTACTGTCAAAGGTATAATCCTTAGGAGCCTTTACTTCCTTCATGAAGTATGTGCCTGCAGGAATCTCGAACTTAACCTCACCTTCGTCATCCTGAGTAGCATATACCTTCTGCTCCTTAACCTCATTTGCACCTGTGCCTGTGGTAATGGTTACAGTTTCAAGCTTGGTGTCATCCTCATCAAAGGATGTTCCTGCTTCAGTATCTGTGACGGCTGCATTTTGCGCATCAGCAAAGGTCTTGTAAAGTGCAAACCATGCTTCTGAATCAGTACCTTCATTCTTTAAAGGATTTCCGTAGCCATCGATCTTCTTGAAGGAAATATCCGCACCGTTGGAGTTAATGATGTAAACCTTAAACTCCTTCTCTCCGTTAACAATCTCTTCCTTAACCTTTACATGCACCTTGTCATCAGAGGTAATCTTTCCGTTATCCTCTCCGGATATGGTCAGTTTGATTGGATCTTCCAGCTGCATAAATCCGGACTCTACCCAGGTCTCCGTAAGTGTGTACTCTCCAACATACATCTTAGGCTTTGTCGAATTCGGACGAGGATAGAACACACCTGTTGTCTGGTTAGGATAAAGAAGTGTTCCTAATATACTTGCATCCTGTGCCAATGTAAAGAGTGCCTCAACACCGGGTTGTTCTTTACCGTCCACCTTGTAAAGTGTCACCTTATAGGACTTAAGAGTATTCGTAAATTTGACTTTGATATTGTTCTGTTTAGGCACTACAAAGAGGAACGAATTTTCATCCTTATCATAAGTTCCGTCAATTGTGGCCGTGTCTGAGCTCGCTAAAACCTCAGTATCATAGTCATCCTGCTTAATCTCTTTTATCACAAGCTCAACACCTACCGGCACTTTCTCCAGCATATAATAGGAGCCGCTTGTAACATTAAAGCTTTCCAGAAGTTGTTCATCTTCTGTCGGAAGTCCCTTGTCAATTATGTACGATGCTGTAAATCCAAAGTTAGTGGTTACAGGAGTTTCAGTGTCATTTATGAGTTCCTTCTCAACCTTGATATCCACTGTCTGCAATGAGTTTGTGAAGATTGCAGTACCACCGGCGTCTGAATCATGCCATAGGATATTTCTGTCAGACTGCGATGGAACAATAGAACCTTGGGTAAGTTCTGCAGCAACTGCAACATTTGTATCATAAAAATCTGCATTATAATCTGCTTCCTTAACCATATAGTTAATTCCGCCATCATTATAATTTACTTCCACATTGCTATTGTATTCCCAATAAAGAACTTGGGAATTTCCAACCTGAACATCAAGGTCATTATACTTTGTAACCGTTGTTCTTAGATAAGGATGCGCACCCAGTAATCCATATAGACGATACTCTCCTACATATTTCTCTGAATATATTTTTAAATACTCTCCACTTTTTAGCGTCATTGTAGCTGACTTTTTTTCTATAGTAATTCTTGTACTATTATTTGTTGGTTTGCAGCTTCCATCAAATGACACAGTAAAGTCAAAGTATTTATCTCTGTCTCCTGGTAGCGTCACGGATTTATATACATATACTGTAGATGCTTCTGCTCGTGCTTCCCAAACAGCATATAAATCCTTTATAATCGCCGTTCCAAAGAAGTTATTCAAATTGCTAATTGTATAGTTATTTGCTGAAGTATATTCCGCAGATGTGGCATTACTTGTACTAGCCCATCCTTTAAACTGATATCCAAGTCTTGTATTTGTGGTCGGAAGAATTGTACTTTCATCATCATAAGAAAGATAAACCTCATGGGTCTCATCGTCCCCATAGTTATCGTGAAGCACTATCGTCCTGTCATGCTGCTTGGAAGTAAATGTTACTGTAATACCGGTAGCATCCACTATCGGAGTTTCTGTAAACGCATAATCATCTCCATTTTCAGCAAATCCACTTGATGGATTGTTAGTCGCATCACTCTGCCACAAAAGCATTGTTCCGGCACCGAGGTGATTTGTTCCGCTTATGGTTATATTCTTTTCCGCACCATAAGGTATAGCAAGCTTTAATGTCTCCCCATTTGCGACAGTAATATTATTCAGATCCGTAATAGGGGTACGGTCATACATACCGTTCTTTACATTAATAACCTGAAGTGCTGAACTGTCAGTAGAGCTAAGCCCAAATGTAACATCCCCAACATTTGTATTATTTACAAAGTTAAGATATACAAGTGGCTCCCATACAGCATATATGGTCTTATTATCTGTTCTCTGAACAGCGATCATCGCATCTGCAGGATAGGTTGCTATATAATCTCCCTCATCACTACTGTCATCAAATCCTAAAAGAAAATATCCATCTTTATGTGCAAAGTAGTTCTTGGAATCCGTTATAGGATTATTAGCAGCATCTTTATCAAGGGTAGTCGCATATTTATATAGCTCTATTTCTGCACTGGACTGAATATTACCAAATTCAATGCGTTCGGTATCTCCTGTAGAAGTTGTAACCGTTGCTGAAACAGTTCCTATACCATCCCATGTACTTGACAGATCTGTATTAGTTTCAAGCTCAGTACTTCCATCAAGGGTTATGTAACCGGTATTTGCATCGAGTGTAAGATTTGCAATGTTAGGTCTTCTGTATGAAGAATCTCTTTCCTCATAATAGGCTTGCATATAAATCTTACCCTGGCTATCAGCATAATCAGCCTTAACTATAAATTCATCTCCTGGATCATAGTAAACATCATTCTCAAGAGGTGTGTAAATTTCATTCCCACCACCATCTATTGATTTAGTTACAAGTCTCCATCCTCTGAAGATAAACTCATCCGTAGGATTACCATTAGCAGTAATTCCTGTAGGCTGCTGCAGTATTTCTGTTTCGGCACCATCTGCATAATTGGAATCTGTTACAGCAGGATCTCTCCACTGATAGAGGTTACCGTTTATGACGACATTTGTACCGCCATTCTCTACTATGCTTTCAGGTAAATATTCTATTGAATAACCACCATCAAGTCTCCAGTAAGCCCTTATCTTAAATGGTCCTGAAACAGGCTGTGAGAAATCATTTGGCATGTTTTCCGGATTTCCGGAAGCATCAAGTCTATACCATCCCAGGAATTCATAGTTCTCACCCGGATATCTTTCCCTATATTTTTGTGATGAAATATAGATACTCTTCCATGCTTCTTTTCCTAATACAACAGTACCAGTAATATCACCATTATTAATTGCCCCTTGTGTCAAATCGTGATAAAAATTATAATAGTCGTCTATTTCTTCTGGGGTAATATATATAGCATTTCGTAAATCACTTGGCAAACCGCTACCATCATTTTCGTTATACTGAGTATTTAAATAGTAATAAATTTGGCCTGTGTAAGTAGCTGCTGCGGTATCACTTATAGGAACGTAATTCCTATGTATGTCATATTCCCCTAATAGCTTTCCATATTCTATATTAATATAAGTTGCCTGGCTTCTGTTGTAGCCTGTATTATCATTTCTGAAAGGACGAATTCCATCATACCCTTTATAAAAACCATTATAATATTGATGGTCTATATGATCTATTTCTCCCCCATTAGGATCAACCATTACTCTGTGCTTCAATTTTGACCATTTTGCATATATGATTTTATTAGCCGAAGGCATCGTCTGATTGAAATCGAATGGAACTTCACCTGGTTTATCCTCATACCAACCTTCAAATTGATAACTATAAGGAACATTCGGTGAATAATAATCCGTTCCATTGACATTAAATCTGCTAAAGGTATCACCAAATAGTACAGTATACTCTTTATTCGTACTTGCTCCATTAGGGAAACTCAAATTTATATCTTCCGGATAGTTTACATCCAAAGTAAGAGTGTATGAGTTTCTTGTATGATAAACATAAAGTGGCGACGTTAAAGACGAACTACCTCCAGGTGCTACCGCATGTCCCCCACCTGAAGGCCTAAATCCTTCAGTATTTGTTGAATATGATGCAACTGTAAAACCATCGAATTTATTTGAATAATTGAAAGTTGTGGTTTGACCGGCACTATATTTCGCAGTTTCTTTATCATCCTCACTATATGTTCCGTCTAACTGTTGTCTGTAATGATAAATTTCTCTTGTTCCTGCATTTCCTCGACAATAAAGATTATAAGGATTGGCTGTCTCTGTAAATGCAGTCAACATTGTCTGCGTTGTTCCACCTGAAGAACCTGAAGTATCATTCCACTGATATCCTGCAACATCACTCCAATGATAACCATTTTTCTCAAATGTCTGGCCATATAAGCCTGTCCACTGTAGACTTTGAGAACTACTTCTTGTATATCTGTTTCCTTCATAAGTTTGTGGATGTCCCTGATCATCTTCATAAGTCCATCTATACAATGTGGTTGTTTGTGATCGTAGCTCTGCATATCCTCCGTTCGAATCTAGGCCATACTGCGTTCCACCAGTTCCTGTAGTTGAAGTATATACATAATTTGTATAGTTTCCTCCACTGCGCGTATATCTTGTTCCTGAGTAAACATTATTTGTCACATTTCCGTTAGATCTGCTATAGCTTTGGTAATTACCAGAAATATTTAAAGCATATGTTTTAGTCGGTGTATAAAGTTTGTAGTACCCATAATTAGAAGGAGTATAGACATCACTGAAATACCAAACTGTCGCTTGATAAGTACTGCCTCTGGTAAGCTGATAATAATTTCCGTCTACATATCCATATAGAGTACCTGAAGTTGCGTTTGTTTGAGTATAAGTATAGCTAGTTTGTGCTCCGGGTATATTGATAGTATGTCCATTCGGATTAAAAATAATCGTCATAAGATCACGATCGTAATACACATTTACAACCGAAGTTCCGTTACTTTCAAGCTTACTTGTGCTCATAGTACATCTAGCGTAATGGAATCCGGTAAAGTTATATGCTTTATAACTTGCTATATCCAGTTCATCCAAGGTGCTTGATGAACGTCCCGCTATGTTAACATATGAATTCTCATAATCGTAGTCTTTTTGATCTGCAGTAGCATTTTTGTCATCAGTAATCTTCTGTTTCCAAATGATTACCGTGTAGGTAGTATCATCAAACTCACGCCACAAAGCATAGAGAGTAAGGGAATCAAGTTCCTTATAGAGATAAAGTTTTCCTCCCTCTATCTTATAAAGTGGTGTGGTTCCATCCGTATCATATTTTGTATAATCCGAAACAAGCGATCCGTCTGCATTCGCAATCTTTACCGCACCGCTGTTTAAGTTAGTTATATTACCATCCGTATCAAGCGTAGCATCAGCATACCAGCCCATAAATGCATAACCGCTTCTCTTAGCCTCATTTTCTCCCGGCAATGAAGTAACATAATAACTGTTCTCAGAGTCACTGGTAAGGATGTACTGAGAAGGAATGTATGTCGCATTGTTTCCGCTCTTACCTGTATTGTAATTAATCCATCTTGCCTCTGCGAATACAGGATACAGATCAATAGCTTCGTCATTAAAGTCTGCCTGATTGAAAGTTACATAATATCCTGAAGTACTTCCGGGACTGCTAACTTCTTCGCCCGTTGTCGCATCAACCGAGTAATAGCAGTTCACTGTCTGATAATTTGAATCAGCTGTTTCCCAACCTGCGAAAACCTTTCTTGTTGAATCTGTGCTGGATGCCTTGATATCACCGATGCGTACAGTAACACTTCCGTCATTTCCAAGGACAACCATTCTGCGGACAAGGATACTGTTTCTAAGGGTTGTATCTTCCTTAGTTCCCATATGGAAGTTTATGAAATAGTAATCCTCATAAACAGGTGCAAGGTAAACATGGCAGCAGCCATCCTCAGCAAGAGGGCCTGTGCCTGAAGCTCCGTTTACTGTCCAGGTTACGTTTTCTCCAACTCTTCCATTTGTCGGAGGCGTAATTGAAATAGCCTTACCAAATACAACCTGGTCAGGATCATCCGTCCAGGAGTATTTGATCTGACCACCGGTTTCTGAATCGTAATTAACAACATACCAGCCAAAGAAATACTGCTCTACAGCATTCCCTGTTCCGTCATCAATAGTTTTGTTCGGAGGATTCTTAATGGGTTCAAGAGTCTCACCATTCTTAACTATTTCAGTTGTCTGATTGGTTCCTGCCTTATTTTCGAATTGATAAGGAGCCGCACTGAACAAACCTCCTCCGAGATTTGTGTTATCACCGTCTATAAAGTGGAATTCCACACGGGGATTTTTAACTTCATTATCACCTGTATGTCCGATTACTACATAAACAGAGAAACTGTTTGCTTCAAAGGTCACTGCTTCTTCCTGAACCTGGCAGTCTATAACCTCTGTATTGTCTCCGAAGTGGACAACAGACATTTCTCTTTCTTCATTTACATCATCCTGCATCAGTCTTACAGATACAGAAACTTCCTTAGACGGCTGATAGTGATCACCTGTCTCGGGATCGAGGAAATAAATATCAAACGCATGAGCAAACCATACATCATCATCTGAGGAATCAAGTTCACCAATACTTTCATCAAGATAACCCTTGTATTCTTCAGAACCATTTGAAACTTCTTCAACTACAAGCTCTGCTCCTGCGGGAATTCCGGAAGCATTATCGTAATCGACTGTAATGTCATATGTATTTCCATCCGATGCAACCACCTGCTTCTGTAAAAGCGACTGTACAAGCACGTAAACTGAGAATCCATCTGTCTCAAAGCTTACTGTCTCAGCTGCTTCGGTAGTTGCAGGATTTTCCTCTGTCTGTTCTTCTTCGGTTGTTTCGTTTGTTACTGTTGCCTCAATAACCTCAGGCTCTTTTTCCTTCATATGAACTGCAGATATAACATCATCAGCATACAGCTCATTATTTCCATAAAACTTCTCAGCCTTAATCTCAACATGTATAGGTGCAGCCGGCTGGATTTCTTCTCCGTCTTTTACGATGGAAATATCCATAGCCTTAAAGCTTGCAACCTCTTCAGGTGCGATTTCCACAGCTTCTGCTGCATCAGAAGTAAGCTGGGCATAGTCATAATCCTCACTATCCTCAACAATTTCAACAAGCTTTATCTCAGCGCCATCAGGAATCTTTGCATCTGCATTGTAATAAATAGCAATGCCTTTCTCCTCATCGACGATAGAAAACTCACCAAAGTTTTCTGTTTCTTCGATGCTCTCAGCTGTCATTTCCTGAAGCATTTCTTCAGCCTTCTTAGCAGCTTCCTTATCCTTTGCATTCTCTTCACCGGGAGTATTTACTGCTTCTGCCGGTTTCTGTTCGCCATTTTCAGGAGAAGCTGTCTCATTTGTCTGTTCTTCCTTACCGGGCTCAGTCTTAGGCTGTTCTTCTGAAGCCTGACTCTCAGAATTTGTATTTTCAGTAGTATTCTCTGTTCCTTCAGCCTGTTTCTCTGTCTCCTTATTTTCTTCCTGAGTTTTCTCGTTACTTTCGGTTTCCTCAGTTTTTTCTGAAGGCTCTTCGCTTTCTACAGTTTCATTATTAGTGGTTGTTTCGCTTTCCTGAACTGTTTCTTCAGTCTGCTTTGTCTCGTTATTCTCTACTGATTCTGTGTTCTGTGTTGTTTCGGTGTTCTGTGTTGTTTCGGTATTCTGAGTTGTTTCGGTACTTTCTTTTTCTTCTGTCTTTTCACTTGATTCATTATTAGACTCAGCAGTAGTTTCTTTATTTTCTGAAACCTCTTTAAGCTCTGTGGTATCTTCTTTTGGAATTGGCTCAGTAATTACCGCTTCTGCCAAAGCTCTTATTGAATCATCACTTCCAAGTCCGTTAGCCATAACAGTAATAGTAGAGAAAGGATCTACGGTACTAGTGCTGTTCTTTTTATTAAATGCTCCAAGATTATTGCTAAGACTATTAATTATGGTTGTCTCAGGTCTTGGCCAATCACCATGATGTTCGAAAGCAAAGAAGAGATAATCTGTTTCCTGTGTGGGATCAAAGTCCTCCCCTGCAAGTTCATATGAAAACTTCATAGGATATTTATTCGGTAACCCACCATCATATTTCTTTGTCAGAGTCTCTCTGTCCTGGAAAACATCACCTGCTGCCATGACACTGTTGTTATAGGTAAATGCTGTTCCGTTTATAATGCCCTCTGCTTCTTTTATAGTATCAAGAGCTTTTATTCCATCAGGATTTTCATCAGCACCGCCTATTCCGAGCAGATACTTATCATCAACTTTATTAAGGATTTCAAAATAGTAATCGTTAGATGCGGTTGTGGATCCGCTTCCTATAAATCCACCTGCCGAAACAGATGATTCACCATCAAATACCACCTGGCCGGTTGTATAGCAGTTATAAGCACTTCCGCCTGAGGAACTGCCCATAAATCCGCCTCTTGTTGCTCCCTTTGCAGAGCAGGTTGTATAGCTGTTGGATATAGCACTGCCGTTTGATATTCCAATAAATCCGCCAACTGTTCCGCTTGCCACAACATTTATTCTGCCCGGGGTTGTATGATCCTCAGTGCTGCTGTATTTTCCGCCGTCTATTGTATGACCGCCTGCATAGCATTTAGCTATGGTTGTATTGGTAGAACTTCCGATAAATCCGCCTGCTGAAGTACCACCTTCAACATAGAGTGCTGTTCCGCATCCGGTAATTGTTCCGCCATCTGTTAATCCAATGAATCCACCAACATTTCCGGCACCCTGAACAATAACGTTGTTATCCTGTTCTTCCTCGTTGAAGACAAGGACATCCGTTACTGCGGTGTTTTTCATTTTTCCTGCAAATCCGCCGGCTTCTATATTTGAAGTAACTGCAATGTTTTTAACCATACATCCATCTACAGTACCGCCTTCAACATAGCCGAACATGCCTCCGGTAAATCCATTTGTTGCGGCTGCGCCGACAGTTGTAATATAGCCATCAAAGTGCTGTTCTCCATAAGTAAGGACATTTTTTACCTTATGGTTTTTCATGGTTCCTGCAAGTCCACCGGCTTCACCGTTTGACTTAACCAGAACATTTTTAACAACACAGCCGTCAATCACGATGCCATCGGTGTTGCTGCCTTCAACAGTACCGAACAGTCCACCTGTGCTGCCTGCTCCGTTAACGGTTTTTGCTACTGCATCATCTTTCTTATTGTAAGCAAAAACATTTTTTACCGTAGAGTTTGTCAGCTTTCCTGCAAGCATACCTGTCGGCTGATACACAACTGTATTATTGAGCTCGAAATCTCTGAGAACAAGATTTGCGATCACTGCATCAGACTGATCACCAAAAAGTCCCACGTTTCTGTCTGTTCCGACAATGGGATATGTAGTGTTTTCAGTATCTATATGTATGCCTTCTATTACATGGAATTTGTTAGCCTTGGGATCATCTAATTCATTTCCATCCTGGGGATCAACTGCTGTGATTGCATTGGATGCAGTTACAAGGTTAGTGGCATCAATTGCTATTGTTGCAAGCTGATCGATATATGGAGTTGAGGTATTTAATTCTTTCCTCTCACCGGTAAAGGAAATGAGGTTCTCATTTGATATAGGCGTAAAGTTTCTGACAGCACCCTGATACAGATTTGCTGTCTCATTCCAGTCAATGTCCTCAGCAAGAACTGCTGCTATTCCGCTGCTACCTGCAGCCGCTCCGTCTGCTGCTGTTGCTGTTGCCCCTGCGTACTCAAAGTCAAGGTTCTGAAGGTGTCTGGGATAAATAATCTCTGCGACACTTACGTTACCCTTTTTATCAAAGTCGCCAAACAAGCTGTTTTCTATATTAGAAACAGCACTTGCACTTCTTGTCTGCTGCGATAATTCATCCTCAGAAGCAGAATCCCATACTTTGATTGATATACTAATATCGTTTCCGGGATTTATTGTTCCTGTTGAATTGTCTGTTGCAGTACCTGCTGCAAGAAGATCTTTTAAATGATAATCTTTATCAAGTGAATCGAGTTTGATGTAACCAACCAGGCCATAAGTACCGCCGGCACTTGCTGCAGTTCCAAACCATGTCGGTTGCAGTTTTCCATCATTTACTGTGTATCTTTGACCTGCACCTGTTCCTGTACCTGTCATATCAAGGTAGTTATTATCAGGTCCGCCCTCATAGTTCTGCCAGATTATATCCCTTGAAGTAATGTTAAGCTCTGCATAGGTCTCGCTTCCTTCCGCACCGCTCTTAGGACCTCTGACAGTAAGCTTATAGGAAAGGCCTGTCAGCAGTCCCTTTGTTTCTTCATCAACAGTAATCTTCACTATTCCCAGAAGGTCACGTCCGTTTACAATCCAGGCACCTGCTGATAAACCACTATCTACCTTTGCACCAAGGTTACCGAAATCACCCTCTGCATAATATCCAACATAACTTTTATAAGCGCTTATTCTGTCCTGCGCACTTCCTCTGACAGGCGCACCGCTTGGCTGCTGTGTCAAAGCAGAAAGAGAAGTACCTGCTTTTGTAAGATCGTCACACAAAATAACAGCATATACATCAAGACTTATAGGGTCATACTCGATGATACCGGCGCTTCCTCCGAATTCTGCTGCAAGGCTGTTGTCCTTAAAAATGATGCTATCTGTATCATCAGTAGTAACATATGCAAGATCTTTTCCGCCGTAACTAAAAGTATTGCCGTTATATAATTCATCGACTACCGAAACAGTGATGGTCTTTCCATCTCTGGTAATCTCTTCTTCAACCTTTTCCTGAGTTACAAAGAGTTCCATCATTCTGCTTTGAGCAGCATAGTAAACAGCCTCAGCTCTTTTATCAAGGTGAGACTGCCTAGTATTTTTAATTAGTGTGGATGCCGCTATTACACCTACTGCCATCAATATCAGCAGTATTCCTATAGCTATAAGAATTTCTGCGAGAGTAAAACCGGATACAGCCCTTTTGCGGCTGTCCTTAGAATTCCCCTTAGTATTTACTTTTATCATACCCCTCATCTCCCAAAACAATTTATTTCGAATAAAAATATATAAGCTTATTTTTTTACTTCACTTTATCAGGTATTTTAATCTCGTACTTGCCTTTAGTAAGTGAATTTCCTTTTTTATCAAGCACTTCAATAGTAAGTTCAAATTTCCAGTTTGGATCAGCTGTCGTCGGCTTTTGCTTTTTGGTAAATGTTGCATTTACCTTAAGTTTCTCAGCATAATCATGTGAGGTTGCACC
Organism: Butyrivibrio sp. AE3004; assembly: GCF_000703165.1. NCBI lineage: Bacteria > Bacillati > Bacillota > Clostridia > Lachnospirales > Lachnospiraceae > Butyrivibrio > Butyrivibrio sp. AE3004. The sequence continues at coordinate 3,534,961 of NZ_JNLQ01000002.1, read as the reverse complement.
CTCAAGTCCCACTATCGGGTAATACTTTTTACCTGGGTCCTTAACATTTTGCAAAAAAACAGTATCCTCATCGCAAACTATCTTACAACGTCCACCGATAAGTCCGCTTCCATCTAAAAACGTAATACCATTCGTATCATCTATCTCACTTGCCGTTGTGATCTCAGATCGTACAAAGTCAGATAACGTGGACATTATCATCTGCGCGTGCGCATGATTTGTATAGTCTATATAGTGTGCCGCAGCAAGTCTCATGGATTCTGCAACAAGCTGTGATGCAAGAAGTAAAATCAGCATCGCCAAAAGCATTTCAGCTATGGAAAATCCTTTATTGCCCTGACACCTTATTTTCTTTTTGATTTTTTTAATCAGATTTTTAATAACTATCACTTCCCCAAAATATTCAGTTACCTATAGTAAATGCAGTAACTTCAACTCCATTATCGTATCCGGTGCCTCCTGCCGGATCATCGTAATATACCGATTCTTTCTTTGCGGTGATATCAGCCTTTGTAGCTGCCGCCATTGCTCCCGGAAGCATTGTGAGCGCGAGTGCTGCTATAAGGAGAGCCACCAAAGTTTCCCCCAGTGATTCTCCGGAGCTGTTATTTAGTTTTCTCCTTACTCTGCTCAATTTCTTTATTTCAATCATAATAATAACCTTATGGATTTGTTTGTGCCTTTTTCTTACTTGTTACATACATTCCGCTCTTAGACCAGGAAATATATTTAATATCCTTTGATGTGTATGCTCCAGTACTTGTTTTTGTTCCAAGTGTATCTTCCTTCACTGTCTCGGCAGAACCAGGTATTGTGAGTGTGAGCGGATAATCCGTATCCCCATCCTCTATCCAGACGTCTATCATGATCGTGTATGTTGGATACATGGTTATTTTCCCTTGTAATGTACCGTGTAATTTATTATTTACACCGGTACTTGTAAAGGTAATGTCCTTACTTATTTTGGCGCCGTTTGCTGCAACTGATTCGGCCATGGTTTTAACAGAAGCGCCGATCTTATCGTCCATCCCTTGTATTTTGGGTTCACCGGCAGGAAGCGGCTGCGTTGCGCTTACACCTGCCTCATATCTGTAAGTTGCATCGTCCTTTATACACGCCTTTATGAGGTTCATAGCCTGCGTTGTAGCTGCATATGCTATCTCTTCCTTCTTCTCTGCGTTTGTCCTTTGTACTGTCAGGATTGAAGAATTGACTATAGCCAGAGAGACAAATGAGCAGATGATAAAAATCACCAAAGCCACAACCAGGGATGCCCCACGGGTATTCAGTTTTTTTCTTAATGATTTAATTAAATCTTTAATCATTAAAGTCATACCCCCTCATCCATTTGAATCCTGCAGTCTCATCTTCAAAGATAAGCTTTGTCCTTTCTATTGAAAAAAATTAAATACATCTTACGGCTCAGTAACATCCTTAAGTGAATCCTCCGGAAGCTCCTGGTCCGGAACTCCGTCATGCATGGTCTCGTAGAAGGTTCCCGTCAGTTTAACCGTAACAGCATCGTTATTGATGTTGGTTCCAAGCTGGAAGGGTGTTACCACCATGTCATCAACAAGGCATCTTATTTCACTGCCCTCAAGCTTCTCGATTATTTTCTCTGCTTCGTAAAAATGAGGTACGGTAAATCCCATCTCCCATTCTCTTCTTATGAGGTCGCCTTCTCTTGTGAGCTTTGTGAACCTTACGTTATAATCCATGGTCCTGTTAAGAGTCTCATGGAGGAAATCAAGCTCCTGCTTTCCTGCGTTATAGCTTGGAAGATAACTAAGCTCAGCTTTTTTGCTGGCATTGATCTCATCTGACATTGACTGCATTCTGCTGATCTTGTTCTGAGTCGCGTCAAGCTCTGTTGAAAGTGCATTCTGTTCCTGCTTTGCGGAATCGATTCCCTGCTCAATCGGCGTTGATACAAACAGGTAGTAGGATGCCGCAATGATAACAATAAGCAGTATCAGGAGTAGTATCTTTTCAGTTTTTGTAAAAGCCCTGTTAATAATATTCACGGTATCACTCCTTTTCAGAAGATTTCGTAATCAAATATATCTTTATCTCAGCGTTTACCCCCGACTCAACTTCTTCCGTTTTTTCATCATCCTCTATGGTCTTGGCAGATACTACAGAACAGCTCTCCACCAGTTCCTGTTCCCTAAGCTTTGTTGTCAGCTTACTTACCGAATCAAGGCTGTCACTCTTTAGATCAATAGTCATGACACCTTTGACCAGATCCATGTAAGTAACCTTCATCCCCTCTTTGCCTATAAGATCTACAAGTTCTGAAGCCTCTCTTCTGCTTACTCTTGTTCGCTCCTCCTCACTCATGGTATCCCAGGTGTAATGGAAATACTCATTTTGAAGGTCCTCGGCGCCGCTTAGAGCTGACGTTATTGAAGATACCTGCTCGTGGAGCTGCGCTGCCTTATATCTCTCACTTACCAGCATTCCCAGTCTGTCCAGGAGAGTGAATTTTCCTACCAGACCTATAACTGCTACTATTGCTGCCACTATCCCGAGAACAAGCCAGACATTTGTCTTTTTCTTTTCACCTGCCTTGGCAAGGTTACTGTTTGTTCCAACTCCTACAGCATCGCTTAGAAGAATTCCCACGGAGCCGTAGGTAACATTTATCTCCTGCTCCTGGCTGTACTTTGGATAAAGCTCATCCATGGTCTGAACATTTTTATCTATACGTTCTTTCAGGATTTCTACAAGCGGTTCTGTCATTGCGCCTGTTCCGCAGAGAACCACATCCTTTAGCCTTGAAGTCATATCTGACAACTCATAGAAATTCAGACCTTTAAGTACTTCAATGGAGATATCTTTGTAAGCATTTATGGAAACCGGCAATCTGTCACACTCGTTGTAGTTGTTTCTAAGGTAAGTTACTGCAAGGTGCGTATCAACATTCAGTTCATCTGCTATAGCCTGAATAACATGGTCCTCGCCTATGTCCATCATATGGGACAGTTTGAATTCTCCATTCTTAAAGATCATCATTCTGATAGCACGCCTGCCGATGTCCATGAAGCATCTTTCTTTTTTTATTTCTTCCTCTTCACCTAAGGCTCCTATAAGAGTCTCGTAAACAAGTGTCTCCGGCAATGCTCTTACAAGCTTTAATCCCGCAAGCTTTAGCGTTTCACGTAAACCTGTTATCAGTTCCAGCGGAACCGCATATGCCAGAAGATTTACAGTATTTGATTCCTCTGCGTCCTTATCGTCATTTCTTTTTATATAATCGAATACGTATTGATTAAGCTCTCCCTGAATGAAATCCTTAAACTCGAAGGGAATGTTATAACGGAGCTGATCATCGGCAAGCTTAGGCATTGTAATCTTACGGATGAAAATATCGCTGTCTGCAATAACATAAGCTACGTTTTTGCACTTTAATCCTTTGTCCTTAAGCTGTTCCTTTAAGAAAACCGAAAACAGATTTTGGGACAAAATCCTATTACCTTCAACAATATTTGTCGGTATCTCTTCCCAATAAGATTTACGTACCACCCCGCCTTTCATCATGGTAAGCGCAAGTCTTCCGTGCGATACACTTATTCCTAATATGCCCTGATTACCAGCCATCAGTTCTCCCCTCTCACAACAAACTCAAATACCAGTCTGTTATGGCATCTCCGAAAATAAGTATTACATAAGCTCCTGCTGCAATCGCCGGCCCAAAGGGAAACTCCTCTGATGCCTTCGAGTCAAACTTCTTTCTTAAAAATGCAAATATAAGTCCAAATATGCAGGACAATATTATAAGTTCATAGGAACCTGCAAAACCCAGGTACAATCCAAGAAGTGCAAATAGCTTGATATCACCGCCTCCGAGGCTGTCCTTTTTAAAAATCCTGTCCATAAGAAGACTAATAAGAAGCATACCCGCTCCAAAAATCAGTCCCGTCAGGACTCTGATACCTATGAATTTTATGCTCTGTCCGAAAAATATTACTTCTATTACCGAAAAGCCTGCCCATCCGATAAGTGCTGTTATAAGCAGATTGTCAGGAATCTCAAAGCTTTCAAGATCCACCAGTGCTATCGCAAACAGGCATCCTGTAAGTAACCAGTTTTTGTAAAATGTAATCCAGTCGGTTCCCGTATGTAAAAACAAAACCACCGACAAAAGCATAAAAGTTAGTTCCGCAAGCGGATATCTTACAGATATTTTCTTTCCGCAGTATCTGCATTTCCCGCCGTGTATGGCATAGCTGAAAACCGGTATGAGGTCCGCAGCCGTAAGCTCATGCCCACAGTCCATGCAGTGACTTCTTCCCTTTACAAAATCCTCTTTTCTGACAATCCTCATTGCCATACAGTTTAAAAAGGAACCAAATATCAATCCAAATAAGGATATGCATACGATGTAATAAATTTGTTCTGCCAACTCACATCCCCTGATACATAGTAAACATTGCCATATAAATCGCTATAACTACAAAGCCCGCAATAGCTGCTATAAATATAAGGAGCGCAGGCTCAAGCATTGCTATTGCCTTGGCAACTGCCTGTTCAAGCTCATTGTCGTAGTACTTTGCTATTACGTCCATGGTGTGCTTCATTTCACCTGTCTCTTCACCGACACCTACCATGTCTGTCAGAATATCCGGCATTACATGAGTGTCACGCATGGAGTCTACTACTGTTCTTCCTTCCTCTATTTTTCCGACCATGCCGGCTATCTCTTCCTTGTAAACTTCGTTGGTCATAACCCTTGATGTTATATTTACTGCCTTTGTCATCGGAAGTCCTGAGCCTATCATTGTAGCCATGGTATTTGCAAAAAGACTTGCCGCATTAAGCTCTGCAATATTTCCCAGGATTGGAAGCTTAAGCTGTATTTCGGAAAGCTTTCTTGCACCCTTTGGATTTCTTTTTATCAAAATGAATGCCACTATCAAAACTGCGATGACAAGTACTATTACAAGAATATATTTACTAAAGAAGTTTGATATTCCTATAAGCATCCTTGTAGGCAGAGGAAGCTCTCCTCCGATCTCTTCAAATATAGCCGTAAATGTAGGTACAACCTTTACCATCATGACCATAACAACAACTACAGCTATGAACAAAACGAACATGGGGTAGCTCATTGCGCTTCTAACCTTTGCTCCCATCTTGGTCTGCTTATCAAAGTGCCTGTATATTGAATCAAAAGAACCTGCAAGGTCACCTGCCTCCTCACCAGCACGAAGAGTCTCGCAAAAGGTTGCGGGAAGAAAGCTACCGCCGTGTTCATTAAAAGCTGCCGAAAGAGCACGTCCCGCTTCAACATCCTCAAATACCTTTGTCAGCATATTTTTCAAAGCCTTGTTGGTCGTCTTATCACGAATAAGCTTAACCGCTCTTGAGATAGGTATTCCTGCTGCAAGAATAGTCGCAAACTGGCTGCACATAAGAGTAAATGCTTTGGGATCAAGTTTTTTACCGCCAATATCAGCCCCCAAAAATTCCGAGAACTCTATACTCTTTCCCTTAATCTCTTTGACAGAAAGAACTACATTATACTGTTGTCTGATTTTTGCTGTTGCTTCGAGCTGGTCGATTGCTTCAAGCATTCCGTTGACCTTATCTCCTGAAGCTGTAAGCGCTGTATACTTGTAGTTATTCATAAGCCCCTCATCTAAAAAACTAATTTTCTATACATTTCATTCCCGAATAATTCCGGGCTCTGATCTCAGTTCATATTTCTTGTTACGAAATCCTTGTTAACTGCATAGTGCAGGGCATTTTCTCTTGTGATAAGCCCCTTTCTCACAAGCATACAAATTGACTGATCCATTGTCTGTCCGCCAAGCTCCGCACTTGTCGCAACTGCATTTGCTATCTGAGGTGTATTACCTGTTCTTATAAGATTTCTTATAGCATCGGTAACTATCATGTATTCTGAAGCAAGTGCTCTGCCGCCGCCTTTTTTCTGGATAAGCTGCTGGGTAAGTACCGCCTGCAAAACCATTGAAAGCTGAAGTCTTATCTGCTGCTGAGCTGCCTCAGGGAATACCTGAACCATACGGTCTATGGAATCCGCTGCACTACCTGTATGCAGTGTTCCGAAAACAAGGTGTCCTGTTTCCGCTGCTGTTATGGCCGTCTCGATTGTATCCCTGTCACGCATTTCACCGATGAGGATTACGTTGGGATCTTCTCGAAGTGAAGCCCTAAGTCCCATTGCAAAGCTCTGTGTATCCTTTCCGACTTCTCTCTGGTTTATTGCACAGAGGTCAGGCTTGTACATGTACTCTACAGGATCTTCAAGGGTTACTATGTGCCTTTTATAGTTATGGTTAATGTTATCCAAAATAGCGGCAAGGGTTGTTGATTTACCGGAACCCGTTTCACCTGTTACAAGCACGATTCCTTTATGGAGTTTTGGAAGGTCAAGCACTGCCATGGGAAGTCCAAGCGTTGACAGCTCCGGGATATGCTCTGAAAGTATTCTTAAGGCTAGTGACGGTATTCCCTGCTGTTTGAACAAATGGATACGACATCTGTTATCAGCAAAGGTATCGGCTGCATCAAGCTCGCCAGTTGTCATAAGCTCATCAAAAGCTTTTTCCGACCCTGCAAGCTTTCTTGCAAGGTTTAAGCATTCTTCCTCAGTTACCGGAGTCTCCTCCATGTTTTCAAGCTCGCCGCTTTTTCTGTACTTCGGAGGAAGTCCGCATATGATATGAATATCGGATGCGCCATCTGCCTTTGCCTTTGCTACCAGTTCATCTATCGTCATCATAGTATTGCCCTCATTACCTGCCTTCAGGTCAAATCAGTCGCTTTCGTTGGTTACTCTCATTACTTCATAGGTCGTTGTTATTCCGTCGAGTATAAGTCTTATCCCTGCTTCCTTAAGGGATACAAAGCCTGTTCCCTCTTTTTTCAGGGCTTTTTCAATTTCCGTTCGTCCTGCTCTCTTGTAAATAAGGTCACGAACTTCCGGAGTTACCATCATGATCTCAAATATTCCGATTCGTCCGGAATACCCTGTATTGAAACAGTGCTGACAGCCTTTTCCGAATTTGAACTTCGTGCCGGGTTCAATCTTTATTCCAAGTTTTTCAAGCTCATCTCTTTGCGGCTCGTATTCCTCAGCACAATAAGGACATACTCGTCTTACCAGTCTCTGTGATATAACTCCCCTCAGGGTAGCCGATATCAGATAAGGTTCAACGCCGATGTCCTCCAATCTGTCTATTGCACCTACCGCATCATTGGTGTGGATGGTGCTCATAACAAAACGTCCCGTAAGAGCTGCTCTGAGGCATATCTCTGCAGTTTCACCGTCACGGATCTCACCTACGGAGACAATGTCAGGGTCCTGACGAAGTATTGCTCTTAGGCCGTTTGCAAAGGTCATATTTGTTTTGGGATTAACCTGCACCTGATTAAGTCCATCAAGGTTATACTCGATAGGATCTTCAAGGGTTACAAGGTTAACGTCTCTGGTATTAAGCTCATTAAGCATTGCATACATGGTTGTTGTCTTACCTGAACCGGTAGGTCCAACAAGCAGCATTACGCCGTTTTTATAGTGTATGAGCTTTTCATACTTAGCCATATCATCAGGGTTAAGCCCAAGCATTTCTTTATCAATGTTTGTGTTGGATTTATCAAGAAGACGGCACACGATTTTTTCACCCCACGCAATCGGAAGCGTGGAGACACGCATATCAATGCTTGTGCCAAGAACACTTACAGCAAATCTGCCGTCCTGTGGAATTCTTTTTTCTGCAACGTCCATTCCGGACATGGTTTTAACACGGGCGATAACTGCAGCAGTTACGTCCTTCGGAACTTTTAATATATCTCTTAGCACACCGTCAATACGCATGCGGACATCCATGTCATGCTCTCTTGGCTCAAAATGGATATCTGATGCATGCTCTGAAACAGCACGCTCTATGATCGAGTTTACCAAACGGATAGTGGGCGCACCCTCACTGTCTCCGCTGATTGAATTGGATGTGATTACAAAGTCGAAATTTGAAAGCGACTGTTCAGCTTCTGTTCCATGACTTCCAAGTTCTCTCTTGTAATCGGCAATAGCCTTCTTGGCATTTTCATTACCGTACAGGGTATTTATCGCTCTCTCAACCGCAACATGCGTCGCAATAAGAGGCACAATCTTTAGATTTGCCGCCTTTCGCACTTCATCGAGAGCGTAGTAATTCAAGGGGTCATCCATTGCTACATAAAGAGTGTCCCCCTGTTTTTGTACCGGAACAAGATGATTTTGCTTTGCAGTATTTCTCTGCACAAGCTTCGCCATTTCCTGCGGAATGCTCACCTTACCCAGGTCTATGTAGTCTACCTCCAGCTGAACTGCCAGAGTCTGTGCCATGTTCTCCGGAGTTACTATTTTGTTGTTGATCAGAACTTCACCGAGCTTCTCATGAGTCTGCTTCTGCATATCCAGTGCAAACTGAAGCTCTTTCTCATTAATTAGGCCTCGCTCAATAAGCAGGTCACCTATCCTCTTCTTTGGCATATTTCCCCCTGATAAAATGTCAAACTTAAGTAATTACGGTGCCACCCATTTAGAAGAGATGCTATGGTCTTCTTCAAATGTTATTAACAGATATTTCCCCTGATGCTCCTTAGAATTCCCATAGGGTTTAACTGTCTGCTTAGCTTTTGCCGGTTCTATGAACTTTTTTGTTTCAATGTCAAATACCGCCACAGTGTCGTATAAGGAATCATCCTGCAGATAATTGACCTGTGCTTCACGTTCTGCCGAAGCAACTATCGTCTCATCCATATCCTCAAATTTTTTTTCGGCCTGAATACGGATAATCCTTATAGCAATTATCGCTACCAGCACAAATGCAATTAGTGCGAACAAAGCCACTGTACGGGCTATTCCTCTGCTATCCTTTATCTTGTCCATAGGTCATATCCTGTGTGCGATAAATAACGAAAAAGTGAATATATTTATTAGATTATTATATCACTTTTTATGGTTGTGTATCAATGTACACAAACTCTTTTCCTAATATGTTCAGTCCACATTTTATATTCCGTATAAATGAGAATATCGGATAAAAATTGTTTTTCTCTGGCACCAGTAGGTCATTGCGCCATATTCTTAACTTCAAACCAGGCAGGATCAATCTCATCAAAAAGATTAGCATATTGAATATACTGATATTTCTGAATTAATGGATCATCCAAAATTTCGGCTACGCCTGTATAAATATTTCCGTTTTTGTCCATTACTCCCTGCGAAGAAATAATCGGATATTCTTCATGTAGTTCTTCAAGCATCTGTACATAAGGCGGAAGAGGAAAATTCCCACGATCCAGTATCAACCATGGTAGGTAATTTGCACTTATTTGCACATCATGTTTTTCCTCTGTATCATAGTTTGTCCAAATAAAGAATTTAGACTTATATTGATCAAGTTGAGATTCCATCCCTGTATATAATTCATCAATTGCTACCCAAGGAAGTCCCGGTTGATGATCGCCAAAGAAGATAATCATCGTCGGCTCACTGCTATTTTTATATGTTTCCACTAGCTGTTTTACAGATTCATCGGATGCTTTTATAAGTGACAAATATACCTGCGTATCAACATAAAGATTACTTCCGTTCTCAGCTACTGTTTCTGCCTTATCAACATCAAGCCATCTTTCATACCCCGAATGATTTTGCATAGTAACATCAAATAAAAATCTAGGTTCTGTACTCTTTTCACTATCAACAGCTTCAATATAACTGTAATCTGTTATATCTGCAGGAAGGTCATGCAGATATTTAACTTCTCCAAATGACTTGAAATCCGAAATGCTATGAAATAAATCAAATCCCAAATTTGGGTATACCATATTTCTGTTCCAGTTATTTGCTTCATTTGGGTGAAAAGCTTCTGTATCATATCCAATACTTTTAAAATATGACGCCAAAGAAAACATTGTATCTGTTACATTTTCCGTATATGGATATGCACCTACTCCAAGAAATGCCAGTGTATTTCCAGTTAATGCTTCAAACTCGGTATTACATGTACCTCCACCAAAAACGCCTACAGAAAGATTTCCTTCTATAGTGTTCTCTTTAAGGCTATCAATAAATGGCATAACATCAATATTATTATCCATCCCCACAGTTCGTAGGTCAGAAAAAGCCTCATTCATAACCATAATAATGTTAGTAGGCCTAACATCATTTTCATCAACTTTTTTCTCATTATTATATTCTGAAAGGTACTGATTTACTTTTTCTCTTGAATACCCTTCAGGTTTTTTTACTTTTGAATTAATTGCACTCTTAAGATATGTTGTAACCATACCTTCTTCATGAAAGCTCTTCAGTAATACAACATCCCATGCGAAAGAATTGAGATTTTTAAAAACTTTTGTATTAATGCCTATCAGCATTAATAATATTGCTATACCCGCTGTAATAATCCTTCTGACAAATCTTCGTTTCGCTCCCTCTTCTTGGTCTTGTGATTCATTTTTCTTCCATACATAAATCAATAGTAAAATATACAGAATAACTACAGCAATCCCCAATATCATCTTCCAAGTAGGAATAAAGGTATAACCTCCCATTACCTCTTTGGCTGTACCAATTGCTTTAAGATCCGCAGGCATTATAGGTTTATTCCGAAGGGTAATTACAAAATAATTAGCAATATACCAGCAAGTCGTAAAAATCATTGTAAGCACAGTACCAAGAAAGGGCAATGTTATAGCATTCAATAACAAACTGATTGAAAATAAGAAAAGCCAATTAAGAAGAAAATTATTATAGGATACGTAAGGGAGACTTCCACAAAAAAAGATACCTGCAAGTAACGTTACTGAAATACAAGTTGCATGCATTACAAACAGCTGACCATGATAAAACCGTTCAAATATCATCGTAAACAAAAATGCAAATAATATAGAAAGTAGCACGATACAAGATAAATAAACAGTCCAAAACCATATTGGGATAAAAGGAAGCGAAAGAGATATAGTAGCCCCAACGTCAGGATCTTTTACATCTACATGCAATATCCCTTCATGAGAATTCATAATAGCTTTCTTTCCCTCAACACTTTCCCCATCAGCCAAAATATCTGTCGGATTAAAATGTCCCAGATGTATTCCCTTAATATACGAATCCACTCCTGTTACTTCAAATTCCGAGACATCAGAAACAACTAAGTATATAGTTTCAACATCGTAATGATATCCCTTAATTGTAGCCTTCTTCAATTCGCTTCCGAAATAGAAAACCACTTTATAAAAAGCAGCTATTCCTGAATCAGGACAAATATAGCTTTGACAAATGCCTTCACCTTGCACGTTGTCAGTATGCAATATAACATCATAATGTAACGGACAATAGCCAAAAAAAATCAAAACAAACATAAGTGGTAATGTAGTAGCAAGTGCTATTAACATATTCTTTAACTTAATACTCATCTGTTTATCTCCAGATAATAAGAAATATAAAAGCGCCACCTGTACAGCATACATTGGCAGCGCTTTTCATGCCTATTTTTCAAAATAGATGATTATTATATTTTTAAAAAATTAGTTAACAGTGACTGTACCTCCTGAACTAATTGCTACTTTATACTTATTCGGTTTAATCTTCGCAGCAAAGCTTACTTTACCCTCTGTTCCGTTAATTTGGGTAGTAATAGCTCCAGCCGGGCCTTGCCAACTTGCCTGTGTCTGATTTGCAGTAACACTCATACTTTTTCCAGAACCATTACCTGTCAAATATTGTGCCATTACTTCAGCATATGCTGCACGAACATTAGCCAAATCAGTTGCCTCTCGGCTCTTCTCCAGCTGAGTACTAAAAATTGGAATCGCAATTGCAACCAGCACGGCTATAATAGCAACTACAATCAGGAGCTCAGCTAATGTAAATCCTTTTTTTTCTGTTAATCTCGCCCTCATTTTCTTAATCATATTTCATATCTCCTTTTCTTTTGCTTGAAAACCACAATGAAATTATGCTTATAAGTTTATGCTATATCAAATATCGGAATAATTCAAGAAATCTTTAGCTATTTTTTCTAAAAATCCTATTAATTTATATTATTATTATGCAATTCAGCTATTTTAAAGCAAAATTAAGGTCAATATATAATAATACGTGCAAAATCTCCCGATATTCAAACACTTCAAAAAGTTTAGTGAAATTTCTAAAATTTTTATAAATACTACAAGTCTTCCTCATGCTTTAGAAGTGCAACGCAGGCCTTATATCTCATTCTGAAGCCATGGGATAATGAGATACGATGAAGGGCTTCTTCTGTCATATTTGGATTTTTAACTATAAGCCTTGCAACTCTCCAGTCATCATCATCCTTCATTTTCATAAGGGCTTCTATGGGAGCCTTTGGATTATTTGCTACATTCTCACGAACAATCCACTCATCATCTTCTGCAAGGCGTATGAGCACATCATCAGGAGTGCTCACGTTACTGGCAACAGCTTTTCTAACATATCGGTCTCTGTCATTTGAAAGGAATTCAAGGACAGCAGCAGGTGAACTGGGATTAGTGGCAACACCTTCGCAGACGCGCCAGTCATCATCTTTTGAAAGCCTTGTAAGGACTGTTTCAGGTGTATTCTTATTTCTTGCAACTGCTTTTCTTACGTATGCATCTCCGTCATCTGACAGCTTTCTTAAGATGTCCTCGGAGGAATTCTTGTTTCTCGCAACTCCGGAGCGCACGGACTGCTTCTGATCATTTGCAAGAACATTCAGGATTTCAACTGTAGAACTTTCATTTCTTGCAACACCTTCTCTTACTACGATCTCTCCGTCATTTATAAGTCCCTGAAGCGCAGCTATTGGTGTATTAGGATTCCTTGATGTCTTGTCCCTTACTACTGTTCTCCTGTCTCCTGCGAGCTTTGTCAATGTCTGCTCGGAAGTATTTTTATTTTCAGCTACGGCAGCCCTTACGTTTCTATCGATATCATCTGAAAGGACAGTTAAGATATCAGCGCTTGTACTATTATTTTCCGCAACCGCAAGACGAACGATTTCCTCTTTATCATTTGCAAAATGCTCCAGGATGCCGTGTTCGGTATGTGCGTTTAAAGCAACGCCACTTCTTACGATCTTGCTCTCCTCTTTTGAAAGTCCCGCAAGTACAGCCTCGGGAGCGTGAGGATTGTGAGCAACCCTGTATCTTATGACATCACTGCTATCCTTTGACAGCTTTAAAAGCGCATCATCAGGTGTATTATTGTTTTCAGCAACGCCCCATCTTACTGCATCATTTTCATCAGCTGAGAGTATCTTTAACAATTCAGGAGATGCTTTTGGATGTACAGATATGCCTCTAAGAACTCTCATGTCCGCCTTATTTGCGTCATACAACATATCAAGAATAAGTGACGGCGTATCCGGATCCTTTAATATATCTTCATTAATCAAGTCCCAGTCAGCAAATTGGTATTCATATAAATACGCCTCAATCAAATCATTTTTTAGTTTATCTTTCATAGTCTGTCTTCTCCGTAAGCATTTTATTTTCATATATCAAAAGATAACTCTATATATAAATTATACCACGAATTGTCAAAATTATACCAATTTATAAACGCAAACATGTAAAGCAAAAGAAAAGGGCGCCGCCCGGATGATCAATCATCCGAAGCGATGCCCCATTTTTTAAGCTATATTACTGAGCCGCTTTTCTTGCATCAAGCATAGGCTGATACTTCTCTGTATCGAATGCTACGAGATCCTGGAAGCCAAGGCCTTCAAGCTGAGTTGTCATTTCATCCCACTGAGCATCGAAGTCTGCATCATCCTTAGCAAATACCATTCTCCATGAAGAATCCTTTATAACATCGCCGCACTGCTTACGGATAAGGCTGATGTCTGTAGAATCGATTGCAAGTGCGATGTTGATTGAAGGAACAACTGTCATCATGTTGTTCTTCTTGAGGTATTCAACGTCATCAGCTGCACCAAACTTCTCGGACCATTCCTTTGTTGTCTTTGTCTGGTTCATCTCGATTGTTGTTGACCACATATCTGAAGCATAAGGCTCACCTGTCTCAGGGTTAACATCACATGATGCTACGATCCACTGGTTGATCTGGTTGTTACCATCATTCCAGTTACCGCCGCCCATTTCCTCAGGAACGAGAACTTCTGCAGAGAATCTGTTAAGTCCATCCTCTGTAAGTGTGTACTTGCCATCTTCGATTGTGTATGTAAGGCCTTCTGTACCTGCATGCTGGATCTGAACACCCTCAGGTGAAGCATACCAGTCAAGGAACTCCATAAGTCTGTCAAAGTTTGCGTCGTCAACCTGTGAACCTACGCAAAGAACACGGCCATCACCATAGTAGGTGTCTGATGCCTGGTAAAGGTTTGTATCAGCTACAGGAATCTCAACATAGTTGGTTCCCTCTTCTCCCTTAGCAGGGCTGTTCCAGAAGCCATACTGCCAGCTGTACCAGTAGAGGTAAACTCTCTTATCCTGCATCTTGGAAACGATTGAGTTCCAGTCCTGAGTTGCAGAGTCGGGATCAACAAGTCCCATCTGGTTAGCTTTGTAGAAGAACTTAAGCATCTTGTAGTAAGCGCCATCCTTATCTGTGATAGGAGCGATTGAGTTGTCTGTGCCGATAAGTACGGAGCCGTTAACTTCCTGGCCATACCACTTTGTAACCTGAGCTACGTTCTCCATGTACTGTGAATCCCAATCCTTCCACATGCTGATAGCATATGCGGGATCACCGTTTTCGTTTGTAGGATGTGCATCCTGGATAGCCTTAAGGCAATCAAGAAGGTCATCAACATTCTTAAGCTCGGGAGCACCAACTTCGTTGTACATATCCCATCCCATACGAGGATAAGAATAAACGTGGAGCTGCTTGTAATCTGTAGGTCCGTTGTTGTTCATTTCAAGCGGTATGCAATAGATCTTGGAGCCGTCACCGATCTGTGAGTTGAACTCTTTGATCTGCTTTTCATACTTCATAAGGTTAGGATACTTTGAAAGTGCATCTGTAAGGTCATGAATAAGTCCTGACTCTACGCACTCTGCAGCATCGGCATTATCAAGGATGATAAGATCACCGAGTGCGCCTGCTGCACATCTTGTCTGATAAAGAGCTGCGCCATCGCCTGATACCTGAGGAGCGATGATGTTAAGGTCCATGTTGAACTTGTCCTTAACGATCTTGCCATACCATCCGGGCTGAATACCCTGGAAGTTAGCTGCTACGTTGTAGAAATCCACAGTATAGGTCTCGTCGTGGTTTGCTGCGGGAGCTGCCTCTGCTGAATCACTGCTCTCAGTAGCATCTGTGCTCTCAGACGCCTCAGTGGATTCTGTTTTTGTCTCCGTACTGCCACCATCTGTGGTTGTGCTCTCTGCACTTCCCCCGCCACATCCGGCAAGCATACTTACTGTAAGCATTGCAGTAAGTGCCAGAGATGAAAGTTTTTTGAGTTTCATTTTCATTCCTCCTTTTTTCCATACATATATCTCAACCCTTTAGCCGGGTAAGATTTTTTTATTATTCCAAACATATATCTCAACCCTTTAGCCGGGTAAGATTTTTTATTATTCCAAACATATATCTCAACCCTAAAGCTGGTTGAGATTTTTTAATACTTCCAATTAAAGCCTTCCCCTTAGAAAGTGACAGCCTTGAACATTCAACGCCTTCCCCCTCCCAGGGGGAAGGTGGCAGCGCAGCTGCCGGATGAGGGTCCTGGAAGTTCCTCTCTGGGATTCTCACTAGGCTCGTGAAAAACCTCGCCAAGTGTTCACCCATGGCTCGCACTAAGCTCAAAAGGACTTCGCTAAGTGCTCTGCTCAACCTTTTACCGCCCCGATCATAATTCCCTTTACAAAGTACTTCTGGAAGATGGGGTAAACGAGCATGATCGGAAGTACTACGATAACTGTTATTGTCATACGTACACTTGTGGTTGTCTGAGCTGTAGCTGCCGCAGCTGCAAGTGATGCCGTACTTGAGGTACTCTGTGCAAGTGATGCAAGTGAGCTTGCCTGATTCAGATACTGATAAAGCACGAACTGCAAAGGATAAAGCTTTGTATCAGTCATGAGAAGCAAGGTATCCTGGAATGCGTTCCACTGGCTGACAGCTGAGAAAATAGCAACTGTTGCCATGATAGGCTTGATTACCGGGATGATAACTCTGAAGAATACTGTAAGTACTCCTGCACCATCCATTTCAGCTGCTTCCTGAAGCTCCTTCGGAACCGATTCAACGAAGGTCTTTGTCAGGATCAGGTTGAAGGGTGAAACGATAGCGGGAAGTATGTACCCCCAGAAGTTGTTTGTAAGGTGCATGGATTTCATAACCAGGTACCAGGGAATAATTCCTGCGTTGAAGTACATGGTTGCAACCACTACTCTGTACCAGAACTTTCTCTTCCACATTTTTTCCTGAGTAAACATGAATCCAAGAAAAGCGGATGCAAAAACCGTAAGCGCTGTTCCGAGAATTGTTCTCATAAGAGAAATCTTGAATGCCTGAGGAAGTCCCTCAATCCTGAATGCGGAAATATAGTTGTGGAAATGTATATTCTGCGGAAGGAAAAGGATATCTCCTCTTGCGCTTATATCATTTGCACTAATAGTGTTTATTATGATGTAGTAGAACGGATACAGGCACAGGAACGCTGCTATTGTAAAGATTATGTAGCAGACAATTTCCACAGCTCTGTCACCGGCACTTACATGCATCTTGGTCTTTTTATTTGCCTTAGTGTTGTTTGAACCTGTCATAGTATTCACCGTATCTGTCATAGAATGTGTTATAGCCATTGTCTCTACCTCCCTTTACAGAATGCTCTCGCCGCGAATTGACTTGGAGGCTCTGTTAACTACAAATAGAAGAACAAGGCTGACAAGGCTCTTCAGCATACTGATCGCAACAGATACAGAGTAACCGCCGCTACCCATAGCCATGTTGTAAACGTACAGGTCAAGTACCTGAATATAATCCTTATTAAATGCGTTCTGGAATACGTAATACTGTTCCATACCATTATTAAGGAAGTTAGCAACATTAAGTACAAGAAGAACAAAGTAGGTAGGAAGAAGGCTGGGAATTGTTATATGCCATATAACCTGCATTCTTGTTGCTCCGTCAACTCTCGCTGCCTGAATAAGCTCATCATCGATACTGGAAATTGCAGCTATGTACATGATTGCTGCCCATCCGAGGTTTTTCCAGGTAAGCCATAACCACTGTGTGAACCATACATGTGAAGATGACTGAAGGAAAAGAATAGGTGTGCTTATAAGTCCTGCTTTTGTAAGGAGGGAGTTCATCATACCTGTGCTGTTGAACAGCGAGAATGCTATTGAATAAACCATAACCCAGCTTACGAAGTTCGGCAGTGTTGTTACTGTCTGCACGAATTTTCTGAACTTTACTCCCTTTATCTCATTGAGAAATACCGCAAAGAGCATAGGCAGCCAGCTCGTTCCGAGTGTAAGTCCGCTCATTGCAAATGTGTTTTTAAGTACCTGGATAAGCTGCTTGATCTTAACATCGCTGCTGACAAGTGACGCAAACCATTTGAAACCTACAAATGCACTGTTCGCCAGTGTTTTCGGTGGTTTGTAATCATAGAACGCATACATCCATCCATAAAGCGGGTAATAGCTAAACAGCAGCACCAGCACTATAAACGGAAGCACCAATAGGAAAAGTTGAAACGAATAAGCTTTTTTCTTTGTCAAGTTGCACCTCCTCTATAAACGCAAATCTATATCAGATTAAATATTGTCGGATATCCGTTTTTGTAATGTCGTGCAAAATACGCACGACAACAAAAAAGGCTCCCAGTCCATCTGTTGTGAGAGATGAACAAAATTTATTACGTTTTAATAATAGGCTTTATGCAATCTGATGGTCTATGCACATATTGTCATTTTGTATATAATTATTGCTTTTCCGTTTATTATTTTATGCATATTATTGACATACTGATTTTATGCGCTTAATATATACCATAATTTGTACGTTTTGCAGTATAAATTATGGTATTTTTGGCAATTGTGCCAGATTTGTATAGTCCACTTTTAATAGTTTTGGAGGGAGAAAGATATGATTTATTATGTAGACTCAAATGCCTTCCGTGATGGCGACGGCAGTATAAATGCGCCTTTTAAAAACATAAATGACGCAGCAAAGATTGCTCTTCCCGGAGATGAGGTTATCGTTAAGCCCGGTGTATACCGCGAGCGTGTTGTTCCTGTAAATTCGGGAACAGAATGCGCAAGAATTACATATCGTTCCGAGAAACCGCTTGAAGCTGTAATTACCGGCGCAGAGCTTTTAACAAACTGGAAAAAGGAAAAGAATAACGTTTGGAGCGCAAGAATCAACAACGCAATATTCGGTGATTTTAATCCCTATAAAGAGAGAGTATACGGCGACTGGTATTTTTCACCAAAGATCCGTCATACAGGTGCTGTTTTCATAAATGACCTTATGATGTACGAAACCGACTCTCTTGAAGAATGTGAAAAGGGTGAGCCGGATCCCTTTGCATGGCATCCTAAGGAAGCAAAGTATCTGTGGTACACAGAGCAGGATGGTGACGAAACTGTTATCTATGCCAACTTCCATAAGCTCGATCCCAATAAGGAAAAGACTGAGATCAGTGTCAGAAGGAACTGCTTTATGCCTGACAAAAACGGCGTTGATTATATTACGGTAAGCGGTTTTGATATCAACAAAGCTGCAACTACCTGGGCTCCGCCTGCTGCCTATCAGGACGGTATGATCGGTCCTCACTGGAGTAAAGGCTGGATCATCGAGGATTGCGAAATCTCCAACAGCAGATGCTGCGGTATTTCCCTCGGCAAATACCTTGATCCCGAAAACGATATGTACTTTACAAAACATCATGTAAAGAGTCCTACCCAGATGGAGCGCGACGCTGTTTGCCGCGGTCAGTACCACGGCTGGTTAAAGGAGAACATCGGTCATCATCTTATAAGAAGATGTAATATCCATCACTGCGAGCAGACAGGTATCGTCGGCAGAATGGGCGGTGTTTTCTCTACCATTGAGGACTGCCACATTCATCATATTTGTAATTCACAGCAGCTTGGCGGCGCTGAGACTGCAGGCATCAAGCTCCATGCAGCTATCGACGTAACCATAAGAAGAAATCACATCCACAACTGCATCATGGGTGTATGGCTTGACTGGCAGGCTCAAGGCGCAAGAGTTTCTCAGAACTTCATGCATGACAACTGCAGACCTGATGGTATAGAGCAAGCTCCCGGTGCCATGTTCAACACTGATGTTTTCGTTGAAGTCGGACACGGTCCTACCCTTATCGACAACAACCTGCTGCTCTCACCTGTATCAATAACAATTCCCAGTGAAGGTATTGCTGTTATCCACAACCTTATACTCGGAAGCTTCAGCCTCATAAACTCCGGCGTAGACAGCGTTATTAACGGACAAAGAGAGCCCAGATACACTCCTTATCACATCCGTCACCGCACCGAGGTTGCAGGCTTTATGACAATCCTTCACGGTGACGACAGAATTTACAACAACGTCTTTGCACAAAAATTCGAGATTAAAAACAAAGAAAAAACTGCGCAGGATGCGGATTATGAGGTTGTAGGAACAGCTCCATTTGATATCTTCCCTACCTACGAAGAGTGGTCAGACCAGTTCGATTTCAATAAGAACCCGGATATGGGCAAACTTGCCGAGGCACACTTTGGTCATCTTCCCGTATGGATTGACGGCAACGCATATTTTGGCGGTGCAACTGTTTACAAAAAGGAAGAAAACAAGCTGATCGATACCAAGACCAAGGTTTCTCTTTCCGTAAAGGAAAAGGATGGCAGCTGGTTCATTAAGACAAACCTGTTCGAAAAACTATCTGATTTTACCTGCAACATCCTTAGTACGGAATCTCTCGGAAAAGCCTTTGAGCCCGAACAATATTTTGAGAATCCTGATGGAACTCCCATCACCTTCGACAAGGATTACTTCGGAGCCCACAGAGCTCCCGCACCCATCCCCGGCCCCTTCCTTGCAGGAATCTCTGACAAAGAAGTACTCGTATACAAAGATTGATTTATTCAAAGCCTTCCCCCTTCCAGGGGGAAGATGGCAGCGTTCAACATCCAAAGCCTTCCCCCTTCTAGGGGGGGGGGAAGATGGCAGCGTTCAACATCCAAAGCCTTCCCCCTTCTAGGGGGAAGGTGGCAGCGCAGCTGCCGGATGAGGGTATTACAACTACCGTTTGAAGGTAAAAGAGGCTACAGCACTAAGAATTACCAATCTTTAGTGCTATAGCCTCTTATCTCTTACTTATCTCTTATTTTTTTCTTATTATTTATCTCTTATTATTTATCTCTTATCTTTTCCCTTATTCAATTATCCCCAAATGTCTTGCTATATCTTCACATACAGCATCCCAGTGCATATTTATCTCATAATTTGAATATCTCAGAACCATTATCCCCTTTTCCTGAAGGTACTTATCCCTCTCACTATCACTCTCTTTCCCCTCTTTGGAATAATGTTGAGATCCATCCAATTCTATAGCAACCTTCTTACTGGCACAGTAAAAATCAAGAATATAATTACCAACAATCTTTTGGCGTTTTATAGTAATGTTCAGCCCTTTAAGAAAGTCATACCACAAATGTCTCTCTTCTTTTGTCATTTCTTTGCGTAAGATCTGTGAATTTTTCTTTAATGGATTGGTACTTCTAGACATAGAAAGCTTTCTAATTTTTTTAATAAAACAGTTTTTTTGCAGCTATACTTAATAAAGAATAACAGTCTTAAATTATGCTGTTATTTTTTTATTAAGCAGGCAGACATTGTTAAATAGGCAATCCCTCATCCGGCGCTTCGCGCCACCTTCCCCCTTAAAAAGGGGAAGGCTTTATTTTTCACAGCCTGTCCTTGCTAAAATAGGCAATCCCTCATCCGGTGCTTCGCGCCACCTTCCCCCTTAAAAAGGGGAAGGCTTTATTTTTCACAGCCTGTCCTTGCTAAAATAGGCAATCCCTCATCCGGCGCTTCGCGCCACCTTCCCCCTTAAAAAGGGGAAGGCTTTATTTTTCACAGCCTGTCCTTGCTAAAATAGGCAATCCCTCATCCGGCGCTTCGCGCCACCTTCCCCCTTTAAAAGGGGGAAGGCTTTAATATAGATTTACACCATCAATTCTTTCTACACTGCCAAATGCAGCAGCTGAGTCGCAATTGTAAAGTATGCAAGAAGCGAAATTGCATCTACGATTGTTGTGATCATAGGCGATGCCATTACTGCAGGGTCAAAACCAAGCTTATCTGCGCACATGGGAAGAAGGCATCCTATGCTCTTTGCAATAATAACAACTATTACCAGTGTCAGGCATACAACAGCAGCCACCTGAATTTGAAGTTTGTCTATAATAAGGAGTTTTACAAAGTTTGCTACTGAAAGAGTTACTCCACAAAGTACCGCTACCCTTGCTTCCTTCCACCATACTTTGAACAGATCGCCAAATTCGATCTCTCCAAGGGACAGGCTACGGATAATTGAAACACTGGCTTGTGATCCGGCATTACCACCCGTATCCATAAGCATAGGAATATATGCTGTCAGCACAACATATGCGGACAAAGCATCAGAGAACTTCGTAATTATCGCTCCGGTAAAGGTCGCACTTATCATCAAAAACAAAAGCCATGGCATACGGTTTTTATATACATCCAGGATTCCGATTTTTGAATACGGCTTATCGGAAGGGATGATAGCTGCCATCTTCTCGATATCCTCGGTAGCCTCTTCTTCAATGATGTCGACAACGTCATCGATGGTGATGATACCGATCATTCGATTCTCGTTATCAACTACAGGCATCACGGTGAAGTCGTATTTTTTGAACATGTTGGCGGCTTCTTCCTGGTCAGTCATAGTGTTAATACTTATGACATGAGTATTCATGATGTCGCCGATTTTTTCATCGCCATCTTTAATAAGCAGATAGCGAAGTGCTACTGTACCCACCAGTATTCTCTGGTTCGTCACAACGTAACAGGTATTTACCGTTTCAGAATCAAGGCCCATTTTCCTTATTCTGGCTATGGCCTGTTCAACTGTCATGTATTCCTTGAGGTCTATATACTCCACAGTCATGATGGAACCTGCGGAATCCTCAGGATATCTAAGCAGATGATTTATATCCGCTCTGGTATCAGGCCTTGCATTCGCGAGAATCTTTTTTACTATACTTGCCGGCATCTCTTCCAAAAGGTCAGTAGCATCATCGGCCATCAGGTTGTCGATGATGTTGCCTGCTTCTTTATCGGACAGAGATTGAATAATGTACTGCTGATCCTCAATTTCGAGGTTGGCAAATACGTCCGCAGCCATGTCCTTTGGCAGGATGCGGAACATCTTTAATGAGTCTTCATTTTCCATGTCGTCCATGATAGCAGCGATATCCGCAGTATTCATATCCGCAAAAGTCTGGCGGAGTTTTGTATACTGCTTGCTCTCAAGGAGTTCACGGATTACGTCCATGATTGTATTTTCTTCCATGGGAATCTCCTTTCGGTGTGGTTTTTTATTAAGTTGGTACTTCGAGGCAGAGGATTATCGCTACTTACATGTTTAATCTTCTTCATAAAACCACCACCTTTCCTTTGGAGATTTCCCGATATGCGGGATATTTTTGAAATAGACTGTTCCGGATTCGGTAAAACAAAAATATAGATTTTTGAACTCATTTTCATTTTTACGTTCAAGAATTCATAGTTTAGAGAAACTTTGGAACACATTTTAGTGTAGCACATTTGAAGATAAAATGGCATGGGTTGTAGAAAAATATAAGAAAGAATTAAGGAGTGTGTTTTATATTTTAGTAATTGTGGAGTTCTTTAGATTAAAAAAAGAGCAGCTTCGCTGCTCTTTTTACCCTCATCCGGCGCTTTGCGCCACCTTCCCCCTTGAAAGGGGGAAGGCTTTTTAAGATACCCCCTTCAAAAGGAATGCTTTTTGAAGGGGAAGGCTTTTCAAAATAATTACATGCTCTCGTGGCAAGTACGGTTGATTACGTCAAGCTGCTGCTCTTTTGTAAGATCAATGAACTTAACAGCGTAACCTGATACACGAATTGTGAAGTTAGCATACTCAGGCTTTTCAGGATGCTCCATAGCGTCCTTAAGCTTCTCTACACCGAATACATTTACGTTAAGGTGATGAGCGCCCTGATCAAAGTATCCGTCCATTACGCTTACAAGCTTATCTGCACGCTCATCGTCATCATGTCCAAGAGCGCCGGGATTGATTGTCTGTGTATTGGAAATTCCATCAAGTGCATACTCGTAAGGAAGCTTTGCAACTGAATTAAGTGATGCAAGAAGTCCTGACTGCTCAGCGCCGTAAGCCGGGTTAGCACCGGGAGCGAAAGGAGCAAATGCAGGTCTTCCATCCGGAAGTGCACCTGTAGCCTTACCGTATACTACGTTTGATGTGATAGTAAGGATTGATGTTGTAGGCTCTGAATTTCTGTAAGTGTGGTTCTTCTTAACCTTCTTAAGGAATGTCTTGAGAAGCCATACAGCTATCTCATCAGCTCTCTCATCATCATTACCGTATTTAGGGAAGTCTCCCTCAATCTTGTAATCTACAACAAGTCCGGATTCATCACGAACTGTCTTAACCTTTGCATACTTAATAGCGCAAAGTGAATCTACAACGTGTGAGAAGCCTGCGATACCTGTAGCGAATGTACGACGTACATCTGTATCGATAAGAGCCATCTCAGCTGCTTCGTAGTAGTACTTATCATGCATGTACTGGATAAGATTCAGGATATTAACATAGAGGCTTGCAAGCCAATCCATCATCTTGTCATATTTGTGCATAACCTCATCAAAGTCAAGGTACTCTGACGTAATAGGTGCATATTCAGGACCTACCTGCATGTGGTTACCCTGCTTATCAAGGAACTTCTCATCCTTACCGCCGTTGATAGCGTAAAGAAGACACTTAGCAAGGTTAGCTCTTGCTCCGAAGAACTGCATTTCCTTACCTGTCTGGGTAGCTGATACACAGCAGCAAATGCTGTAATCATCGCCCCATACAGGACGCATAACGTCGTCATTCTCATACTGGATAGAAGATGTTGTAACAGAAATCTTAGCAGCATACTTCTTGAAGGTCTTGGGAAGTCTTGAAGAATAGAGCACTGTAAGGTTAGGCTCAGGTGAAGGTCCCATGTTCTCAAGAGTATGAAGGAAACGATAGTCATTCTTTGTAACCATATGACGCCCGTCCATACCAAGTCCACCGACCTCAAGTGTAGCCCAAACCGGGTCACCGGAGAACAGCTGATTGTAGCTGGGGATACGTGCAAATTTAACCATACGGCACTTCATAACGAGATGATCGATAAGCTCCTGTGCCTCTGACTCAGTAAGAGTACCCTCTTTGAGATCTCTTTCAATATAAATATCAAGGAATGTAGAAACACGACCAACTGACATAGCCGCACCGTTCTGTGTCTTGATAGCAGCAAGATAACCGAAGTACAGCCACTGAACAGCCTCTCTTGCATTGTTTGCAGGCTGTGAAATATCAAAGCCGTAAACTGCTGCCATTTCTTTCATTCCGCGAAGTGCACGCATCTGCTCTGCAATCTCTTCACGCTGACGGATAATATCATCTGTCATAACGCCACAGCCGCAAAGAGCAAGGTCTTCCTTCTTCTGCTCGATAAGGAAGTCAATACCGTAAAGAGCTACTCTTCTGTAGTCGCCTACGATACGTCCGCGTCCGTATGTATCCGGAAGTCCTGTAACGATGTGACTGTGACGTGCAGCCATCATCTCAGGTGTATAAGCATCAAAAACTGCCTGGTTGTGTGTTTTGTGATATTCAGTAAAAATCTTGTGGAATTTCTCATTTACTTTATAGCCGTAAGTATCAGCAGCCTGCTCAGCCATCTTGATACCGCCGTAAGGCATGAATGCTCTCTTAAGAGGCTTATCTGTCTGAAGACCTACAACCTGCTCAAGATCCTTCATTGACTCATCGATGTAACCGGGGCCATAAGCTGTAAGACTTGATACAACCTCTGTCTCACACTCAAGAACGCCACCGTTCTCACGCTCCTTCTTCTGAAGCTCCTGAAGTTTGCCCCAGAGCTTATCTGTAGCTTCTGTAGCATCAGCAAGGAAACTCTCGTCTCCGTCATACATGGTGTAATTGTTCTGGATAAATTCTCTTAAGTTAACTTCGTCAGTCCACTTATTTCCTTTGAAACCTCTCCATTGTTCTTTCATAATTTTCGCTCCTCTCTTTCGCGCCTATGATACCACCCTCAGAGTCTATAAAAAGTTGCTATTGCAACAAAAAAAATGAATAATCCGGCACGCATAATCCATACCACTATATATAGTATAGCACATCATATAAACCACAAGATATATATTTCATTATGGCACCAATTGGTATTCTTACATATACGAGCGTACTTTTCAACCAAAAACCCTCAAAAAAAGCCAAAGTTGATAACTTTTGTCAACTTTGGCACTTTTTTAACAATTTTTTTAATTTTCTTGTATGATTTTAAACTATGTTAACCCGCTCCGAGAATTTTCTTTGCGTTTGCTATTCTTTCAGCTGTCGGAGCTTCAACTCCTTCTAGCTGATAAGGAATTCCGAGCTGCTCCCACTTAAACTGTCCAAGTGAATGGTAGGGAAGAACATCAACTCTTTGAACATTTGAAAGCGTATCAAGGAAGGCTCTCGTCTCCTTAAGATACTCATCATTATCGGTTATTCCCGGAACAAGTACATGTCTTATCCACACCGGCTTCCCGATTTCAGAAAGATATCTAAGACAATCTTTTATATTGTCGTTTGGCTTTCCTGTGAGCTTTATATGCTCCTCGTTATTTATATGCTTTATATCAACCAGAAGAATATCCGTGTTCTTCATCAGTTCATTAAACTTTGAAAAGAAGGGTTCCTGTCTTGTAAAAGGTTCTGCAGCTGTATCAATGCAGGTATTTATCCCTCTCCTTTTTGCTTCTTCAAACAGTTCTGCAAGAAAATCCAATTGAAGAAGGGGTTCTCCTCCGCTGACGGTTATACCGCCTTCATCTCCCCAGTAGCTTCTGTAACGCTCGGCTTTATCAAGAAGCTCATCCACAGTTCTGATGTCATCTGATTCCGGGTTCCAGGTGTCTGCATTATGACAGTATTTACATCTGAGATTACAGCCTTTTAAAAATATGATAAAACGAACTCCCGGACCGTCTACAGATCCGAAGGTTTCTATTGAATGTATTTTTCCCGTTGTCATTTATTCCTCAATTTTTCTGCCGCTATCAGGCGTTTTTCCAATCCTCGACCTGAGCACTGAGCCATTTTGCAAATTCATCAACACCCTCACCTGTCTTTGCGCAGATTGGAATTATCTCCGCCTTAGGATTTCTCATGTGAATATATTCCTTGCATTTCTCAAGGTCAAAGTCAAAATAAGGAGCTACATCCATCTTGTTAATAAGAACAACATCGCAGATGCTGAACATAAGAGGATATTTAAGAGGCTTATCATGACCTTCCGGAACAGAAAGGATCATTGCATTCTTTGAAGCACCTGTATCAAATTCCGCAGGGCAAACCAGGTTACCGACATTCTCCAAAATAGCCAGATCAACATCGCCTTCAACAAGTGCGTCAAGTCCCTGTCTTGTCATATCAGCATCAAGATGGCACATTCCGCCTGTATGTAGCTGGATTGCTTTAACACCTGTCTCTGCTATCTTCTTTGCATCAACATCTGAGTCAATGTCTGCTTCCATAACTCCAATCTTATACTTGTCCTTAAGGGCTGCTATTGTTGCCTTAAGAGTTGTGGTCTTTCCCGATCCGGGTGATGACATGAGATTAAGAAGGAAAATCCCTTTTTCCTTAAGCTCTTTTCTAAGGAGCTCAGCTCTTTCGTCATTACTCTCAAATACGCTTCTTTTTAATTCAATAATTCTGGTACTCATATATATCCTTTCATCTGCCTTTAATTGCTTTTAATCTTCTATGTTCTTATCTTTCTTAGCCTTGTCTTTCTTCTTATCTTTTTTATCCTTGGATTTCTCTTTTGATTTATCTTTAGTCTTTCCTGTGAGCTTATCCTTAACTTTTTCAGACAGCTTATCTGCTCTGGTAACGCCGGCAGCTGCAACTGCTTCGTCAAGGATTTCTTCCTCCTCGGCATTCATAATATCAACAAGCACTGAATGTTCCTCAGCAAAAGAAGGATCAATCTCGTCTTCCTCAGACTTCTTCATGTTGGGAAGGCGATATTTTCTCTCATACATATCTACCGCATGCTCAAATTCCTGATTCTTTTCTTCCTTGAGATGCTCGATATATTCATGCGTATCAAAAAGTCCTTCGCTGACTTCAAGCAGGCAAACAGCTATATTGCTGCAGTGGTCTGCGATTCTCTCATAGTCTGTTCCAAGCTCCGATAAACTAAAGCCCATATCTATGGTACATTTACCTTTTCTGAGTCTTCTTACGTGTCTGCGCTTAACCTCCATATTGAGGCCATCTATTACTTCCTCAAGAGGTTCAACCGATTTTGCAAGCTCTAAGTCCTGATTAAGGAAGGACTGGAATGCAAGATCAAATATCTCCTTAACCGCATTTGAGAATATGCGAAGCTCTTCACTGGCCTTAGCTGAAAAATGCTCATCCTTATCATGCATGTTGCGGGCTATCTGAGCTATGTTTAATGTGTGATCGCTAATTCTCTCAAAATCCGTAATGCAGTGAAGAATTATTGAAAGGGTTCTTGAATCTGTCTCAGCAAGATGATGATTGTTTATCTGCATAAGATAGGTTCCGAGCTGATCTTCGTAGCGGTCAACCTTCTCTTCGAGACGTCTGACTTCATCAGCAACCGCAGCATCGTAATTTTCAAGAAGCGGTATAGCTTTTTCAAGGCCTTCTCTTGCAAAGTTTGCCATATCAACTGCAACCTGTTTACTCTGTTCAAGAGCAAAAGGCGGGTTTGTAAGGAATCTGGGATCCAGCTTTGTAATGCCCTGCATCTCTTCCTGCTCTTCTCTTTCCTTTTCATCAATCGGAATAGTAGCAAGTGCCATATTAACAAGGAGTCCCGAGAATGGCACCATAAGAGGTGTTGCCACAAGGTTTATAAGTGTATGAATGGAAGCTATTCCAACCATTCCTGCTGTCTCATGCATAAAAGCAAAATTAAGTGTCATATGTAATGCATAGAAAATTATCATAAAGGAAACAGCCTTTATAATATTGAAATACAAATGCATGAGAGCTGTTCTCTTACCGTTCTTATTGGCACCGAGTGAAGAAAGAATTGCTGTTATACATGTTCCAACCTCTGCGCCTACTACAACCGGCAGCGCAACGCTGTATGTTATATGGACAGATGCCGCCAGAGCCTGCATGATACCGATGGTACCGGCAGAGCTTTGAATTACCATTGTAAAAAGAACGCCCACCAAAAAACCAATTATCGGATTACTGAAGGTCATCAGTATGTTCTGGAATCCCTTGTTATTCTCAAGAGGTGATACAGCATCCGACATCATGCTCATTCCAAACATAAGCACTGAAAAACCGATAAGTATCAAACCAATGTTGTTCTTTTTGTCGCTCTTTGAGAACATGTAAAGAACTATACCGATGATTGCCAGAAACGGCGTAAATGATGTGGGTTTTAAAAGATTGATAAGAAAGTTATCACTGCTGATAGCATTCAAGCTGAGCAGCCATGCCGTAAATGTTGTACCAAGGTTTGCACCGAGGATTACATTGACAGCTTCCTTAAGAGTCATAATTCCTGAATTAACAAGACCTACAACCATTACGGTTGAAGCTGAAGACGACTGAACCAGTGCAGTAACTCCTACACCGAACAGATATGCAATGATTGGATGCGCCGTAACCTTACTCAGCGCCGATTCCAGCTTTCCTCCGGCGGTCTTGGTAAGACCTCCGCTCATTACATTCATGCCATACATAAACAGAGCTAATCCTCCGAGAAGCCCTGCAATTAACGAAAACAAATCCATTGAACTCATCCATACCTCCTACACTAATGGGTACTACGTAATTTTTTGCCTCTTTCTTCAAATGTATGGTAACTGAAAAAAATTCAAATATCAAGCACCATTCTTATATATTTGCCAAATTGTGCCTTTGAAGGCTCAACTTTAAGCCCGTCATGATACTCTTCACCGTAGATATTTTCCTCTATATCCACTTCCTCTGATACAGTAAATCCCAATTTCTCACACAGATGTATAGATACAAGATTTTCTTTTTTTACAAAAGTCTGGATACGCTCAAATTGAAGAACCTGTTTTCCATATTCCAAAATAGCACTGCATACTTCATATGCATATCCCCGGCGCTGATAATCGGTCCCTATCAAAAATCCGAGTTCAATATCGTCAAAACCGTTTCTTACACTAAAGCCGGCTCTTCCGATAACCTCGTTGTCTTTTTTCCTTACAACAGTCCAGGTACCGAATCCCAAAAGCCCATAGACTTTCTCAATGTAGTCGCGCGTATACTTCTTTTCATCCTCAGGATTTTTAAAGAGCCCTTCCATATATCTGGTCATCTCGGGGTCTGCATATATCTCGTAGAAAACATCCACATCCTCAACTGTGGTTTCCCTGATTATGCATCTTTCGGTCTCCAGAATTTTCCACGGAAGATGTGCATATCTCTGGTATGCCTTTTCATAGGAATCAGTCCCAACCTCTTCTATGTCCGTGAAAACATATTTTAATCCCGGGAAATTCTCATTTCGATTCTCCTCGTGCTGTATCCCGACAACATATGCGCCGCTGCACAAAAGGATCTCCGATAGCTCCGAGGAATCCGTCATAAAAAGAATATCGCCAAGATTTTTCTCCTGCGTATTCTCCATAATGCCCAGCAAAAGTTTTTCTTTAGTCTGTATTTCCTTATCAGGATAAACTACGCGGCTAAAGAATCCCTCCTCCGACAGATATTCGGAAGCACTGTAAATTTTTGAGCTGATGCCAACATCAGTCTGATATTTTAAGACAAAAATGATTTCCCTAAGCAACTTTTCTATACCTCATGTATATTGTATAATTAATCGCGGTTTTCTACCATGAAAACCACAAATAATCGTAAAGTGTTTACACTTTTTTTCGAAAAAAGGAGAACAAAATGGCAGACACAAAAAATCCTATTGTAACAATCACCATGAAGGGTGGAGACGTTATAAAAGCAGAGCTCTATCCTGAAATTGCACCAAACACTGTTAACAACTTTATTTCTCTGATCAACCACAACTTCTATGACGGTGTTATTTTCCATCGTGTTATCAAAGGTTTCATGCTTCAGGGCGGCGATCCCGAAGGTACCGGAATGGGTGGCCCTGGCTATTCAATAAAGGGAGAGTTTTCACAGAATGGTTTCAAGAATGATCTTCTTCATACAGAGGGCGTTCTTTCCATGGCTCGTACTCAGATTCCCGATTCCGCAGGCTCTCAGTTCTTTATCATGCATAAAAATGCTCCTCATCTTGATGGCGCTTACGCTGCATTCGGTAAAGTAATTGAAGGAATGGATGTGGTAAACAAGATTGCCGAGACAGAAACAGACTGGCGTGACAGACCCACAACAGATCAGGTTATGGAAACTGTTACTGTAGAAACATTTGGTGTAGATTATCCGGAACCGGAAACAGTATAAATAAAAAAAGCCCTATAAAGGGAGGATGCCAAGGAAACTATTGTTTCCTTGGCATATTATGAAAAAGTTATTTTTTTATTGGTATTGCCTTTCTTCATCTGACATCTTTAGTATAGCGAAAATAAATGTCCTAGAAATAATCTGGCGTTAATAGTCTTTTAACGTTCTATGAACAAAAAATGAACGGACAGCAATCCGCTGTCCGCCCTGTATTTTTCATTATTTCTTATCCGGCACCATAATATTCAGTGCTTTATTCTCGTTTTTAATTTCCACAAATTTATGATCCCCGCCATATTCGCCGTCTCTTGTCCAGGCTATATTTTCTCTGGATTCGAATGAAATATGACTTGTCTTAAAACAGTACATAAGATCGGTATTTATATCCCTGTTTAAAAAGGCCGCCAACAGATTACTCATATCAAGCATATTATCCGGCATCTTTACAAGTGTCACCTCGAAAACTCCGTCATCAAGCCCTATATGTTTGCCTGTTATGTCTTTGAAGCCACCTACCGAGATGGAATTTGTTACCATACCGAAAATAAAATCATCCTCTATCACCTGATCGTCAGTAGTAACCTTTACGTGGTAGGACCTTATCTCAGAAATTCGCCTTGCCCCCTCAATAATGTATGCCATATGTCCCAGAACATTTTTAATGTCCTGCTTTGTCAGATACGACACATCAGTAAACAGCCCAAATGCCGCAATATATACGAAAATCTCATCGTTCATAACACCGATATCACAGGCATATTCTTTGCCGCTTACAAGCGCTTCTGCGGAAGCATGCATTTCTGAGGGTATCCCCAGACTCATGGCAAAATCATTTGTCGAGCCGGCAGGAACATAGCCTATCGGTATACGCTTTTTGGACTGCCACATTCCGTTTACTACTTCATCAAGAGTGCCGTCTCCTCCGCTACAGGTAACAATGTCATAAATATTTTCTCTGTTTTTTACTGCTTTAGTGGCATCCCCGCTCTCCTGTGTGGGATGAACGGTAACCTCATAACCTGCTCTGGAAAAGATGTCAATTATATCGAGCAGATTACTTTTTATACGTTCTTTACCTGCTTTGGGATTATAAACAAAAAGCATTTTCTTTTTTTTCATACTTCCTCCGAATCAGCAACATATTTCTTTTGCGCCGATGCGCATCCATAACGGAAATTTTTTATTAACTATTAACTACAAATTAATTATCTTTTTAATAAAAAACCGGTTACATTCATTATATAGAATGTAACCGGGGCTTTCCACCTATTTATAATTTAAGAAAGCTGTAAGTTTCCCATAAGAAAACTTTCCATACCTGCTACGGCATCTCTCTCATCTGAACCATCAGCGATTACAGTAACTTCTTCGCCACTGCTAAGGCTTAATGTCATCATTCCCATGATGCTCTTAGCATTCACCTTCTTGGACTGTGCTTCAATATGCACTGTGCTGTCAAAACGACTGGCAAGCTGAACCAGCTCGGCAACCGGACGTGCCTCAAGTCCACCTGGAAGCTTAATCTCGATAGATTTTGTGATCATAATTTCCTCCTCTTACTGCAGAAATCGCAGCTTTACTCAGCCTCGTATCTTATCGGCGAGTTCACTGAGTTTTCTGAGCCTATGGTTAACACCTGACTTGCCAACCGGCGGATCAAGATATTTACCAAGCTCCAACAATGTTGCATCCGGATATTGCAGCCTGACCCTTGCCATATCTTCAAGCCCCTTCGGAAGATTCTCAAATCCGTAGTGATCCTTCAAGTATAGTATATCATTGGTCTGTCTCGATGCTGCATTGACTGTTTTTGTGATATTAGCTGTTTCGCAGTTGACCCTTCTGTTTATGGAATTGCGCATCTCTTTAACTATACGCTCATTCTCCATATTCATAAGACTCACCGGTGCTTCCATTACATTAAGCATGTCCACGATTGCCGTGCTCTCCTTAATGTAGACCACATAATACTTTTTTCGTATTACGATCCTGGCCTCAATATCAAAGCTCTCTATCATCTGCTTTAAATCATTTGCAAACCTCTCTGAGGTACAGGCAAATTCAAGATGATATGACTTGCTCGGGTCACTTACCGAACCAATACACAAAAATGTGTCTCTCAAAAATGCTCTCTTGCAGCAGGACTGCCTTACCAGTCTGTGGCTTATACCATCCTCAGCTGTCCTGATATTCCCATCCTCATCTGTTAAATGAATGGACTTTAATATAGAAGAAATCTCTTCTCCTCCTTGAAGAACCGGCAGATAAACCTTACCTCCAAGGTGCTTCTCCGGCACTTTATCAAGCACACTAGTCTCTATATTATATGCTTTTTTTAGTATTGTAAAGAACTTTCTCGATTGGCTCTCCGCATCGGACTGCAAATATACAGTATACAAGCCGCTTTCCGACCGTTCTGCCATTCCGCAGGAAAGCAAAAGTGCTGCCAGTTCCGACATCTTGCAGTGACGCGGTGTGGAAATCTGTTTTGAAAGCTCATTTTTTACATCGCTTGAAAATGACATGGCGCTCACCTTGCATGTTTTAAATCTCTGTGATAAATCTTTACACCAACATCATTTGCAGCTTTCAGTCTGTCATATATCTCGTTGGCGATAGTTACAGATCTGTGCTGTCCGCCGGTACATCCGATTGCAACAACAAGCTGGTATTTTCCTTCATTAATGTAACCGGGCATAAGGAATTTCAGCATATCCTCCAGCTTGTCCAGAAACTGTCCGCACTCAGGAAAACTCTTTACATAATCCTGAACCGGCTTGTCATTTCCTGTGAGGTGTTTCAAGTCATCAATATAAAAAGGATTGGGCAAAAATCTCACATCAAAAACAAGATCTGCATCCGAAGGAATACCATGCTTGAATCCAAAGGAGAGCACTGTGACCATAAGGTTATTATGCTTTTCGTTTGCTACAAATATCCTCTCCATCTCAAGCTTAAATTCACGGGTGAGAAGCTGTGAAGTATCGATTATGTAGTCGGCCTGGGTTCTTAGCTTTGCAAGAAGCTCTCTCTCCCTGTTAATACCATCCTCAATTCTTCCCTCAGGAGATAGCGGATGTCTTCTTCTGGTCTCCTTATATCTCTTTACCAGGACAGCATCCGAGCACTCCAAAAACAGCACTTCAACAGGAAGTCCTCTTTTTCTTAGATCATCTATAACTCTCGGTGCATCCTCAAATTTCTGTCCGGATCTTGCATCAAATCCTACAGCGACCTTTGTTACCTCACTGTCAGGAAGCGTTATAATTTCCGCAAATTTTTCAAACAGGCTCGGCGGCAGATTGTCCACACAGTAAAAGCCTGCATCCTCTAGCATATGAATAGCTGTGGATTTTCCACCACCACTCATTCCGGTAACAATTACAATCCTCATGCTTTAAAATCTCCCAAAAGAATTACTTCCGGAGTAAGTCTGACCCCGGATTGTTCAAATACCCTGTCCTGTATATAGGTAATAAGCCTATATACTTCATCGGAGGTCGCATTGCCTTTATTAATTACAAACCCGCAATGTTTTTCCGAAACCTGTGCGTCACCGACGCAGTACCCCCTAAGTCCTGCATCTTCTATCAGTTTACCCGCAAAATAACCCTCGGGTCTTTTAAATGTTGAACCGGCGCTTGGAAAGTTCAGTGGTTGTTTTGAAACCCTCTTTTCCTTAAGCTCATTCATAGTACTCTCTATTACTTCCCTGTCGCCCTTTTTGAGCCTGATATCACAGCCGGTTATAACACATTTCATTCTCTTAAAAATACTGGTTCTGTATCCAAATTCAAGAGCATCCCCGCTAATATTTTTAATACTTCCGTCCTCGAGAATTGCGGTTACACTCTGTACTACCTGCTTCATCTCGCCGCCGTAGGCACCTGCGTTCATAACGAGGGCACCACCGACAGAACCGGGAATGCCGTGCGCAAACTCAAGACCTGTAAGTTCATTATCCCTTGCAAAGTTTGCAACATTTACATTAAGTGCTGCCGCTCCGGCCCTGATAACTTCGTCTTCTACAAGTAAAACCTGCGCAAAGTCTCCGCAAAGATATATGATAACGCCATCAAAACCTTTATCTGAAACAAGGAGGTTACTTCCGTTTCCAAGGATGTAGTAGTCCTCCTGCATTTTCATTTTCTCTTCTCTGAAAAGAGACAGCACCTCTTTCAGCTCTTTTTCATTACTTATCTTTACAAAATAATCGGCAGGCCCACCCGTACGAAACGTGGTGTGCCTGCTCATTTCTTCATTTTTTATGATATTTGCTTCCGGAAGTATACCGGATAGCTTCTTATCTAAATCAAATCTCATAATTTATGAAACCGAATCCAAAACTAATTTAGCTGCTCCGTAGATTCCTGCATCATTACCAAGCTTTGCAAGAGCGAATTTTGTTCTCTTTGCACCCGGGAATACGTATTTTTCAAAGGAAGGACGAACAAGGTCAAAGAGGATATCTCCTGCCTTTGATACGCCGCCGCCGAATACGATGACCTCAGGATTTACTGTGGATGCGATCATAGCAAGTCCTTTTCCGAGGTATTCGCCGTAACGGTTAAGAGCTTCTTTTGCAAGAGCATCGCCGTTTTTAGCTGCATCAAAAATGTCCTTACATACAAAATCTTTTCCGCGAAGAACACATTCTTCATTACTCTCCTCAAGAAGTCTGTTCATAAGAAGAACTGCTCCCGTAGCACTTGCGTACTGCTCAAGACATCCCTTGTTGCCGCATCCGCAGGTAACTGTCTCATCATCATTGATGTGGATATGTCCGATCTCACCGGCTGCGCCGTTAGCACCGTTGAAAATCTTACCCTTATGGATAATTCCGCCGCCGACACCGGTTCCCAATGTTACCATAAGCATATCCTTATAGCCCTGGCCGCCGCCCATCCAGTACTCACCAAGGGCTGCCACGTTAGCATCGTTACCGCACTTAACCGGAATCTTAACAAGGTCGTGAAGCTCATGCTTCATGTTAAACTCACTCCATCCAAGATTAACTGCCTTGAAAATAGTACCGTCATCACCGAAAGGACCCGGAGCACCTGCGCCTACACCTACAACCTGTGAATCCTTGATACCTCTCTCTTCCATCTTTTTTCTGATGGCTTCAGCTATATCGGGAAGGACATTTTTTCCTTCATTCTCAATTCTTGTAGGGATCTCCCATACTTCAATCTTGTGTCCATCCATATCAAGGAGTCCGATCTTAACGGTAGTTCCGCCTATATCCACTCCAAAAACGTAGTTTTCCAATAAATTTGTTGCCTGATGTTCCATTACTTAAATTACCCCTATCTAAAAAATATTTTTATCAGTCTTCATCCTCGCGGCCCTTAGCCAGCGAATTCTGCACTCTGTTATAAAGCTCCTGAGCTGCATTATAGCCCATCATCTTCTGTCTGTGGTTAACTGCGGCAGACTCACAGATAATAGCAAGATTTCTGCCGGGACGAATCGGAATTCTGTGGCAGACTATCTTATTTCCAAGATACTCTGTGTACTCTTCCTCTAATCCGAGTCTGTCGTATTCCTTGTCCTTGTCCCACTCTTCAAGCTTTATAGCAAGATCTATAGTCTGTGTATCTCTGACGCTTGAAACACCAAACAGTGTTTTTACATCAACAATACCGATTCCTCGAAGTTCAATAAAGTGTCTTGTAATGTCCGGTGCAGTTCCTATAAGTGTAACATCACTTACCTTCCTGATCTCAACAACATCATCAGACACCAGTCTGTGTCCTCTCTTTATCAGCTCCAGCGCTGCTTCTGATTTTCCGATTCCGCTCTCACCTGTGATAAGAACACCGACACCGTAAACGTCGACCAGTACGCCGTGAATTGAAATACATGGTGCAAGCTCAACATTTAACCAGCGGATGATCTCCGCCATGAATGATGATGTAGGTTTCTTGGTTACCATTATCGGAACCTTCTCTTCGATTGCAATCTTTACAAAAGTAGGATCCGGAATCAGGTTTCTGCAAAATACAACGCAGGGAATATCAAAAGAAAGAAACTCTCTGTAAACCCTCTCTTTATCCTCAGCAGGAATGGATTCCATATATGTGTACTCAACGAATCCGATTACCTGGAGTCTTGTTGCTTCGAAATGTTCAAAATAGCCTGCCAGCTGAAGTGCCGGTCTGTTTATATCAGGCTGATGAATACGGATTCTGGAAACATCAAGTTCAGGTGTGAGATTTTCCAGCTCCATTTTTTTAATGACTGTTTTAAGCTTTACCGTTGCCATTCGATACCTCCCTCTAACTTACCACAGTTTAGCACAACAACTGGGCATTTACAATTCAGACGAGTGAAAGAATTCGTAGATTTGCTTAGCCTGATTCTCCGGAATTTCCGGAACCTGTTTCAGGGTTTCGATATCTGCATTTCTTATATCCTCTATGGATTTAAAATGCCTCATCAGAGCCTTTCTTCTTGCCGGTCCGATTCCGGGAATCTCATCAAGAGAGCTCTTTACCTGCGCTTTTCCTCTGAGGGATCTGTGGTATTCAATCGCAAATCTGTGGGCTTCGTCCTGAATCCTGGTTATCAGCTTGAAGCCCTCTGACCTTCTGTCTATTGGGAGTTCTTCATTATTGAAATAAAGCCCTCTGGTCCTGTGATTATCATCCTTTACCATACCGCAAACCGGAATATTTATTCCAAGCTCTTCAAGCACCTGCAGACATATATTTACCTGACCTCTTCCACCATCCATCAGGATAAGGTCCGGAAATTTTGTAAAGCTTCCATACCTTGCGTCTATTTCCCGTACCTCCAGCTCGTGCTTTTCTTCAAGTCCGTGCATCAGACGTCTTGTAAGGACTTCCTTCATGCAGGCATAGTCATCAGGCCCCGATACGGATTTTATCCTGAATTTTCTGTAATCGCTTCTCTTTGGCTTCCCCTTTTCATAGACAACCATTGATCCTACATTGGCAAAACCGCTTATGTTTGAAATATCATAGGCCTCCATCCTGACAAGTCCCCGGAGTCCTAAGAGCTTTTCTATCTCTTTTACGGCGCCTATGGTTCTTCCCTCTTCGCGCTTTAATCTCTCCTTGTCCTTACTCAAAATAAGCTCAGCGTTCTGGGCAGCAAGCTCCATAAGCTTTTCCTTCTGTCCTCTCTCCGGAACCTTAAGGTACACCCTGCTGCCCTTACGCTGCGTAAGCCACTTCTCGATTATGTCCATATCCTCTATTGCTTCGGGAAGCATGAGCTCTCTTGGGATAAAAGGTGTTCCGGCATAGAACTGCTTTACAAAATTAAGGAGTATTTCCTCCTGAGGATTTTCCGATACATGTGTCATATAAAAATGTTCACGTCCGATAAGCCTTCCGTCTCTCACAAAGAATACCTGCACAACCGCATCATTTTCGTCGGATGCAATTGCAAGTATATCCTTATCCTCCATAGCCTGATCGGTCATCTTCTGCTTCTGTGCAACCTGTCTGACACTTGAAAGAAGGTCCCTGTAGGTAGCCGCTTTCTCAAAATTGAGTTCCTCGGATGCTGCCTCCATCTTATCTGTTAAATCCTTTATTATAGGGGCATAATTTCCTTCGAGGAAATCCAAAGCACCATGAATTCTCTCTGCATATTCTTCTTTGGTTATCTTGCCGTCACAAGGCGCAGAGCATCTGTTCATGTGGTAATTAAGGCACGGTCTGTCAACGCCTATATCCCTTGGCAAAACTCGGTTACAGGTCCTTAGGCCATAGATTTTGTTGATCAGCTCTATAGTGTCCTTAACCGCAGCTGCACTTGTAAAAGGACCAAAATACTTGGATTTGTCCTTCTTCATAAGGCGTGAAAACAGAATACGTGGATATTCCTCAAAAACCGTCACCTTGATATAAGGGTAGGTCTTATCGTCCTTAAGCATAGTGTTGTAACGAGGATTGTTCTCTTTTATAAGATTATTCTCCAGTACCAATGCTTCAAGCTCTGAGTCGGTGACTATATATTCAAACCTTGCTATCTGCTGAACCATACGATCAATCTGAGGTCCTCTTCCCACTATTTTACGAAAATAAGACCTTACACGGTTGTGAAGGTTCACAGCCTTTCCCACATACATGATAGTGTCATTTTCATCACGCATGATGTAAACACCGGGCTGATTCGGTAATTTTTTTAGTTCTTCCTGTACGTTAAATTTATCTTCCATATATCAAATATTATCAGAAAGGCTGCCGCATAGCGACAGCCCTTCTTAGAATCTTTTATTGTTTACTTATCAAAATTATCCGGAACATGTGAAAATCTTCCGCCTGACGGCTGTCCCTCATTTATGTCTTCATAAGAATCGTTTTGGTTTTCTTCTGAAGAGTTATTCTGAACACCCTTGTCATTAACCTCAGCTTCAAAAATGCTTCCTGTAGCACCCTGCTGATAATCATAATATGAACCCTGCTGCGGTACTGTCTGTCCGTAAGAAGCATCCTGCTGTTCATATGAAGTGCTCTGTGCAGGTGCCGGTTCGTCTGAAGGAGTGGTAATAGCTTCCTCCTTTGGCTTATTCTCCTTTATCGGAACATTTTCACCAACAGCTGCTGACTCGGGACGGGTTGCATAAATTCTTCCGTGCTTGGAAGCTTCAATCTCTTCCTCGGTAGGCTCCGGAATATTTTCAACCTCACGGTAAATCTTCATGAATTCCTTACCTGTAATTGTTTCTTTTTCGATAAGGAACTGAGCAATCTTATCCATGGTGTCAATGTGATCACGGATGATCTGCTTTGCCTTTTCATA
This sequence comes from Butyrivibrio sp. AE3004, assembly GCF_000703165.1. Taxonomy (NCBI): domain Bacteria; kingdom Bacillati; phylum Bacillota; class Clostridia; order Lachnospirales; family Lachnospiraceae; genus Butyrivibrio; species Butyrivibrio sp. AE3004. The sequence goes on along the minus strand of NZ_JNLQ01000002.1, from coordinate 3,495,440 downwards.
ACAATCGGCAAGTAATTTCTTTACTTCCTCATCAACAAGGTATTCTGTCTGAGGGCTGCAATTGAGCACCCTGTTTCCGTCAAGGTATCTGTTCTGGATTGATTCAAGCTGCATGAGTCCGAACTTATCGCTCATACCAAACATGGTGATCATGCTTCTGGCCATGGATGTTGCCTTCTCAATATCATTCTCCGCACCTGTTGTAACAGTGTTGAAAATAACCTCTTCAGCAGCACGTCCGCCGAGAGCTACGATGATATCATCTAAGATCTCATCCTTGGTCTCAAGGTATTTTTCATCCTCGGGAACCTGCATTACATAACCAAGTGCACCCATAGTCCTTGGAACAATTGTTATCTTCTGCACAGGCTCAGTGTTTTTCTGAACCGCACTTATAAGAGCATGTCCCACTTCATGGTAAGAAACAATCTTTCTCTCTTCCTTGCTGAGAATTCTGTCTTTCTTTTCTTTTCCGACAAGAACCTGCTCAACCGCTTCCATAAGATCCTGCTGGCATACATATTCTCTGTGAGCCTTAACAGCATTGATAGCTGCTTCGTTTATCATGTTTGCAAGATCAGAACCTACTGCACCGCTGGTTGCAAGTGCAATCGCCTTAAGATCAACGGTCTCATCCATCTTAACATCTTTGGAGTGAACCTTCAGTATTTCTTCACGACCCTTAAGATCGGGTTTATCAACTATAATTCTTCTGTCGAAACGTCCGGGACGAAGAAGAGCTTTATCAAGGATTTCAGGTCTGTTTGTCGCACCAAGAACAAGTACCCCCTTTGAAGAATCAAAACCGTCCATCTCTGAAAGCAGCTGGTTAAGAGTCTGCTCACGTTCTTCATTACCGCCGCCGTACTTATTGTCACGGCTTCTTCCTATGGCATCAATCTCATCGATAAAAATAATGCAGGGAGCGTTTTTGCTGGCCTCTGAAAAGAGTTCACGCACACGGCTTGCTCCGACACCGACATAAAGTTCAATAAAGTCTGAACCTGCAAGTGAATAAAAAGGAACATGTGCCTCACCGGCAACAGCCTTGGCAAGAAGTGTCTTACCTGTTCCGGGAGGTCCTACAAGAAGTGCACCTTTAGGAAGCTTTGCACCGATTTTTACATATCTTCCGGGATTGTGGAGGAAGTCAACGACCTCAACCAGAGATTCCTTTGCCTCATCCTCACCTGCAACATCCTTAAATGTCACACCGGTTTCACGCTGCATATAAACCTTAGCATTATTCTTTCCTATTCCAAGAGGACCGCCACCCTTTGACATACGTCTGAAAACAAATGACAGTATAAGCCACATCAGAAGAATGGGAAGTACATAATAAACCGCAAAGGAAATGATGGCACTTGAAGAATCAGGCACCTCGCTGCTTACCGGAATTCCCGCATCGAGAAGTCTTTTGGTAAGAGTCGAATCATCCTCTGCCTTACCGGTGTAATAGTTCATTACAGTGGTTGACCCATAGAAAGGATTATATTTGAGCTCGTCCGAGCTCACCTTCGGAATGATAGTTATTCTGTCATTCTCAATTACTACGCTTTCGACCTTTTTTTCAGCGATCATCTGAATGAATTCGGAATATGTAACTTCTTTATTACTTGTTGAGGTTACTGCTCGCATGAAATATGTCATAAAGAGGACTGTCACAAGCGCTGCCACCACAAGAAGAAGTATATTTTGCTTCTTGGGGCCGTTGTCGCCTCCCTGGCCATTATTGTTGTTATAATTGTTATCCATATTTACCTCATTTTAACTATATATTATCGTTCTATTATAAGTATAACAAAAATATAAATCAATTGTGCACATGTGAAATCGAGGACACAAATATAAAATTTTTATAAACTTTCAGAAATTCATAGCTTCAATAAAGGCTTCGCTGAATGTATCAGTTTCCGCAAGCGGAATATATTCAGCCTTATCAGTTATAACTTTAAGCCTTTTAACAGGATCGTCAGCTTTTCGGGTTTCTTCATTTTTCTCATACTCTCCCGCAAGCCTTATTCCACCTTTCAGTGATGTATTTCCTTTGCATAGGGTCACGCCTTCCTTTAAAAACTCTTCAGGAAGCATGTTAAGATACTTTATTTTATGTGCATTTAAATGTTCGGAAAAACCTCCGGCCAAAAAAACAGTGTCTATATCCTCCGCTCTTAAACCGTGCGCCTTAAGCAGAGTGTCTATACCGCTTCTGATAGCAGCCTTTGCAAGCTGAACTTTCCGAATATCATTTTGTGAAAAAAAGATTTCCCTGTCATCGCCTCTAAACAGCGTTATTCCGGATTCAAAAAGCTCATCCCGAAGAAGCCCTGTCTCATCAACAAGCTTTGTCCTTACAAGCTCTGATGTAATTTCAAGAACGCCGCTTCCGCATATACCAAGGGGCTCTCTTTTTCCTATGGTTTCTACTTTAATACTATCCTTATTGTCTTCTTTTGAAAAAAACTCAGCTGCATTTGTTATTGAGACATGCTCTATCGCACCTGTGATTCCGGCCATTCCGCAGGTTATTCCACCGCCCTCAAAAACAGGTCCTGCCGCAGTGGAGCAAACACTTATTTTTTCGGAATCCGCAACCGCCATCTCCCCATTGGTGCCAAGGTCTATCAGCATATATTTTTTTCCTTCGGGGATATTATCAAAAGACAGCGCATACATTCCCGAAACTATATCCGCACCTACAAATGCCGAAATCCCGGGAAATATGATGACTTTTCCGAATTCCTCAGGTATTGAAGAAATTCTTTCTTCGGTATATTCAAGTCTTACCGGTTTATAAGGCGCATTTCCCAGTCCCTCGCAGGAATCCCCCGTAAGAAGATGTAGCATCGTGGTGTTGCCTGCAATTATGGTTCTCTTTACAGATATAAATTTCTCTTTGCCATCATCCGCAGATTGCCCCTTCGATAATAAATGACCGCTTATCACCTGCTCTGCTGCCCTTTTTATATCATTAATGACACAGCCTTTAAGAGGCTCTGCTTTACCGTCACATGCAGCCTTAATACGGCTTATAACATCTGCCCCAAATACTGCCTGACTGTTCATAACGGTCACTTCATTAATTACTATTTCCCCACAGAGCAGAGCAGCAGCTATTGTTGTTGTTCCAATGTCTATTACTAAGCTGTATTCTTTTCCCTGTTCCTCTAAAATACCTGCTTTGTCATCTGACAGCCGGTCTGATAAAGCCTCGGCCTTACCTTTAGTATTTTCTTCATGATGAATCAGTGTCTCAACTGCATAGCTAAGCTCACAGTCATTACTTATTACAGCTCTGCACGCAAGTCTGTAGCCTTCCTTCAGCTCTTTTTCCGTAAAAAACCTCCTGTCGGCTGCAGATATTCCCGGCGTTCCGCTTTTAAACCTCACCCGGCATTTTCCGCATGTCCCCATCCCTCCACATGGCATGGAAACACTAAAGCCTTCTTTTATCATAAACTCTGACAGAAGTGTTCCCGGAAGAATGTCATATTCTATATCCTTATATTTTAATTTACATTTTTTAATCAAATGTCTTCCCCAACTCTTGTAATTTTTTATCTTTTCAACTGATTATACTATAGATTTCTTAATTTCTTCAGAAATTCGGAAATCGTATTGGACATGCTCCTTTCTGCTTTTCCGCTATTTGGTGTAAATCTTGTAATCTGATTTTTACCTATCCGCCAAAAACCTCAGCCAATATTTGCAAAAAAGCGCAAGATAGGCTCATTTTGTATTATTTTTTCAGAAATCAGCAGTCAATTGTGATATAATTTTTTCAGTGTCCGGCAATGGTCTGACAACAAACAAAAATAAAAAACATGTATAAATAAAGGAGGGTATTGTTATATGGGTATTTTACAGGCTGGAATTGGTGCTGCTTCAAGTGTTCTTGCTGATTCCTGGAGAGAGTATTTCTACTGTGATGCTATGCCTGCTGACACACTTGCTGTTAAAGCTTCTAAGCGCACAGGTAAAGGAAGCTCAAACACAAAGGGTAACGATAACATCATCTCAAACGGTTCTATCTTAGCTGTTGCTGACGGACAGTGCATGATCATTGTAGATCAGGGCAAGGTTACAGAAATTTGCGCAGAGCCCGGAGAGTTCGTATATGATGTGAGCACCGAGCCCTCTCTTTTCTACGGAAGTCTTTCCGAAAACATCAAGGAAACTTTCAAGAAAATCGGCAAAAGAATAAGCTTTGGCGGAGATACAGGAAATGACCAGCGTGTTTACTACATCAACACAAAGGATATCATCGGTAACAAGTATGGTACCGCTAATCCTGTTCCGTTCCGTGTAATCGACAAAAACATCGGTCTCGACGTTGATATTTCAATCAGATGCCACGGTGAATACAGCTACAAGATTGTAGACCCTATTCTTTTCTATACAAACCTCTGCGGTAATTTCCAGGGAGTATACAAGAGAGAAAACATCGAATCTCAGCTTAAGAGTGAACTTTTAACCGCTCTTCAGCCTGCATTTGCAAAGCTTTCCGAGACAGGCGTTCGTTACAGTGCTCTCCCCGGACATACCAACGAAATTGCTGATGCTCTCAATGAAGTATTATCTGCTAAATGGGGTAACACCTATGGTATAAAAATTTCAACCTTCGGTATTAATTCAGTAAATGCTTCCGAAGAAGATGAAAAGATGATCAAGGATCTCCAGAAGAGTGCTGTATATACAAATCCCAACATGGCAGCAGCCACTCTTGTCGGAGCTCAGGCTCAGGCTATGCAGGATGCTGCAAAGAATACATCTGCAGGTCCTATGATGGCATTTGCCGGAATGAATATGGCACAGCAGGCAGGTGGCGCCAACGCTGGCAATCTGTTTGCAATGGGTCAGCAGGCTCAGGCAGCTCCTCAGAACGCTCCTCAGATGCAGCCTCAGAGTCAGGGCGGCTGGACATGCTCCTGTGGAACAGCAAATAATGGTAACTTCTGCTCCAATTGCGGCCAGCCAAGGCCCAGCAGTGACTGGACATGCTCCTGCGGATCAGTAAACAACGGCAAATTCTGCTCTAACTGTGGAAAGCCAAGACCATAATTTTTAGGATATATAGTTTATGGGATTAACCGAATATGAATGCCCCGCCTGTGGTGGGGTAATGAATTTTGACACTAAAAATCAGATGCTCTCCTGTCCCTTTTGCGACACCAAGATAAAAGTCCAGGATTATGTCGCACCAAGACAGGAGGAGCAGGATAAGGATGCAAAGGCAGACAGCAATGAATGGCTTTCCGAAGGCACTGAGTGGAAGCCCGGTGAAACCGATGGTATGGTCGTTTATTCCTGTCAGTCCTGCGGGGGCGAAATTGTAGCTTCGGAAAACGAGGGCTCTCTTACATGTCCCTTCTGCAGCAACAACGTAGTCGTAAAAGAAAAGTTCTCAGGTGATCTGCGTCCCGATTATGTCATTCCCTTTAAGAAAGACAAACAGGATGCAATGGATGCCTACTCCGGCTATGTCAAAGGAAAGTTTCTTTTACCCAAGGTTTTCTTTGAACAGAATCATATAGACAAAATAAGAGGAATTTATATCCCTTACTGGCTGTATGACGGCAAAATCAATGCAAGCTACAGATATAATGCCACAAAAGTAAGAACCTGGAGTGACAGTGACTACAATTACACGGAAACAAGCTTTTTCGAGGTTGACAGGGCAGGAAGTGAATCCTTCTCTCACGTTCCGCACGATGCATCCAAGGAGATGCCTGATGATCTTATGGAATCCATCGAACCCTTCGATTTTAAGGAAGCGGTTCCGTTTAACAGTGGATATCTGGCAGGTTTTCTTGCAAACAGATACGACATCAATGCTGAAGAAACCAAGACTCACATTCTTGATAGAATGAAGCATACTGTCGAAAATGACATCAGAAATACCGTAACAGGATATTCAACAGTCAACATTGCTTCCAAGGATCAGACGATAGGCTCTCTGTCACATCAATACGCACTTTATCCGGTATGGCTTCTGAACACCAGCTGGAATGGCAATAACTATTTATTTGCCATGAATGGTCAAAACGGAAAATTTGTCGGTAATCTGCCTGTAGACAAGGTTAAAGCATTTTTCCTTTATATTTTGTCCGCACTTGGCTTTACCGCTCTGGCAGTAATAGTTTGCCTGATAATTATTTCCATGTAACCCGGAAGGATCAGTTTATGAATAAGAAACAAATTAATATTTTTACCTGCCTGCTTATCTGTATGATACTGTCTTTGCCGGTATTATCCTCTTTTCAGGTAAAAGCTGACGGTTCCGGCATGGTGGATCCTGTTTATTGTACAGACGGATCGCTTTATCCTATCGTTGACAGCGCAGATCTTCTTACAGATGAGGAAGAACAGTCGCTAGCAGACCATATTTATGAGGTTGAGAATCAGTACGAATCCGCAATTGTCATAGTTACCATAAACGATCTTGGTAACAGAGATGTTACAGCATATGCTGATGATTTCTACGATTATAACGGATACGGCTACAATGGAACTAATAACGGCATTTTATTCCTGATTGATATAACATCCAGGCAATGGCATATCACGACAACCGGAACAGCAATCGGTGTCTTCACCGATTCCGCTCAGGCGGATCTGATAGATGTCTGCAAAAGTGATCTTTCAGCAGGGTACTATTACCGTTCCTTTGATAAGTTCATTTCCGCATGTGCCAAAAGACAACAAAACGTAATTGACAGTAAGACCTTTACACCGGGTAAACTGTTTATTTGTATAGTAGCAGGTTTCCTCCTTGCCCTCCTTCCACTGTTTTACTTTATAGGACAGCTTCACACAGTACATCGGGAGACAGGTGCATCCAATTACTCACAAGACGGACTATCTCTTTCCAACAGGAGTGATCGTTTCCTCAGGGTAGCTGTCACAAAGACCGCAAGGCCAAAGGAAAGCTCGGGATCTTCAACGCACTCCGGATCGTCCGGAACCTCGCACGGCGGAAGCAGTGGTTCATTCTAATATCAGATATTATAGAGACCTTACCAAATTTTTCGGTAAGGTCTTTTATTATATAAAATTCACAAACGTCACTCTTTTTTAATAAAATGGTCTCCCGTTTGTTGCTATACTTAAAGCTAGGAGACTATTATGCGGTTACGTGATTATCTACACATAAATGTGTGGCTGCTGCCTATTCTGATAATATTAGTTCCTGTAATACTTGTCTTGTTCGGCAGTTCCTTTTTGACCACACCAAGCACTTACTATAAGACTGTCCTTGATACCGGATGGTCTGTTAGTTATGACCAGACACATCTTGATGATGCAAAACTAACCGACATCAATCTTGGTGCCTCCCACAAGGGTGATATCGTTGTCTTAAGCAACAAAATTCCTTCTTATTATGTGCCCTCTGCCTGCATTATGTTCAGATCCATGCTGGCGGTTGTTACCGTCACAGTGGATGATAAGGTCATCTACACCTATGGCAACGATTATAAAGAAGCAGGACGAATGGTTCCAAAACATTATAATTTTGTACCGCTTAACAAAATCGAACATCCGGAAGGAAAGACTTTTACAATAAAACTCGAAGCTACGGAAGAAGATTCTTTTTCAGGCTTAGCCTCTGTACAATACGGGAACCGATTTGACCTGGAACATGGTTTTTTGCAAAGCAGAAGACTCCCTTTTTTTATCGGAGGATTCCTTACTCTATTTGCATTTCTTTTGCTTACTCTTTCATCATATCTTTATATGTATCACAGCCATGACCTGTCACTTATATTCAGTTCAGTGATTTCCTTCGTCCTTGGTGCCTATAATCTTGCGTTTAACGATATATTCTGTTTTATTTCCGATGCTGACTCTTATTTCTGCGTGCTTGAATATGTATCACTTTATTCCGTTCCCTTTGCTATCATATCTTTTCTTATTTCATCACATCCGGAGCTTAATTCTAATCTGAATAAAGTAATAAGTGCCATAAACATATTGTTCCCTGTTATCACGCTGATCCTGCATCTGACTTCAATAATTCATATCAATATATTTGTTTTTCTTCTGCACTTAATAGCTCTGACGGAAGCTGTAATAATACTTCCTCAGCTGGTTCTTAATTTGGTAAAGCATTATAAGGAAAGAACAAGCACTCCTGAATACACGGGTATGACATCAGACAGTATCCTGGTTATAGGACTTGCCATCTTCATCCTGTGTTCCGTAGTGGATATAATAAAATACAATATCCTTAAATTCTTTTTTGGCGGCGGAGAAGCTTATGTAGATATTAATTTTATGACAATAGGCGCTCTATGCTTCGTGCTCACACTTTTTGTATTCTATTTCTATCACGGAATAGAGCATATTAATGCTGTTTATATGAAAGAACATCTTGAAGGTCTTGCCTATACCGATTCTCTCACAGGACTTATGAACAGAGCAAAATGCATGCAGTATATGGCTGCGGTTCATGGAAGATTTGCCATCATCAGTCTTGACCTTGACAACTTAAAAACAGTAAATGACAGTCTTGGCCATCAGGAAGGCGATCGAATGATCAAGTCCTTTGCCGACATTATGAAGCAGGCCTTTGTAGGTGCACAGCTGATAGGAAGAACCGGAGGCGATGAATTCCTCGTTGCTATCGAGCAGCCAAGGCCACACGTCTGCGAGGACATGATATATGACTTAAAATCACGTATGGAAATCTTTAACAAGAGCGAAAAAACCATAAATCTTTCTGCCTCATGCGGCTTTGCCTACAGTAATGAAGCCAATGAAAACGATGCCAACAGCGTATTTGTTCTCGCTGATAATCGTATGTATAAGGAAAAAGAAGCCCACCACGCTGCAAAACTTGATCGTTTTGTAAATGATATCATGAGCACTACTTCCGAACCGAAGGGAGGTGAAGCAGATCATGTATAAACGCATAAATTTCCTTATAATCGCACTACTTACTTTTATTGTCCTAATTTCAATATGCCATTTTTTATTTCTTCCCAAGTATACGCAGTCTGTGAAGACTTTGGATAATGGCTGGACCGTGGAGCATAATGAGAAAACATATGAAAATATGTCCTCTGAATCAATAGGCAAGCTTTTCTCTTCCATAAAAAAAGGGGAAGTTGTAAAGCTTTCAAATACTCTGCCCCAAAGCTCAGACTACACATTTCCGACACTCATGTTTCTCTCAAGATACTCCGCTGTCGAGGTATATATTGATAAAGAATTGTTTCTTTCCAAGTATACCGATTATTTAAATGAAGATCGTTTTATCGGATGCACTTACAATGTTGTGACCATCCCTTTAAAAGATAAAGATACACAGCTTGATATTTATCTGTATATCTCAGAAGACAGTGCATACAGCTACTTTAACTCTCCGACCTACGGAGAATATCATGATGTTGTAAGAGCCTTTATTTTCAAGAATATGTTTCCTCTTGCAACCTCAATATTCCTCATTATTTTCGGTATAGCCTTTTTGATCATCACTCTCAGTTTTTACAAAACATTGCCAAGCATCCTTTCTCAGTTGTTTTCATCCATACTGTTTATTTTTCTTGGAATATGGATGCTTAGCTACTTTAGGTTAATAGATTTCTTTATCAACACCTATGGCAAGGCAACCGAAATCGAATATTTGTCACTCTACATAATGGTCCCTCTGACATACCTGATAATAGGCTGTATTGAGGAGCACTACAAAGACTGGATTTTCCTTGTCATTGCAAGCACGAGTTCCATTATTTGCATTTTTCTGATTTTGCTTCATTTTACAGGCATAGCACGCATGAATCAGACTCTTCGCTATTTCCAGTGTATCTCTCTTATGTGTTCCGTTTTCCTTATTGTTATAATAATTAAGGATATAAAACAGAAAAAGCTGCTGCCATCTGAGATCATACAGCTTATAGGTCTGGTATTTTTTTCGTTCTCATACATAATTAATTTTATTGCTTTCACATTGGAGATTTTACATATAGTCCCCGCATCTCTCGTAACTGTAAGACTTATACCAATGGGCGGCCTTATTTTCGTGTTTGCAAACCTGATAAACTACTTTATCTATATTTCAGAGTCCTTTGCCATGCGAAAAGAATATGCATCCCTCACTCACCTTGCTTATGCAGACGGTCTTACAGATCTTCCGAACAGATCCAGATACGATAAGTATATGGCAGATCTTGATTCCGGCTCTGATGATTACTGTATAATAAGCCTGGATTTAAACGGCCTTAAGGAAATTAATGATAAATCCGGCCATGCCGCAGGTGATAAATATCTTCTTGAATTTTCATCTGTTCTAAAACAGTGCTTTGAGGATAAGGGATTTATCGCCAGAATTGGCGGAGATGAATTTGTTGCTATATTAAAAGAGCCATATTTCGAAGAGGTTGATAACATCCTTACAAGGCTTAAGGATGCCCTGGAAGTCAAAAATATTCTTTATCCCGGCTTTAGAAGAAGTGTAGCTTCAGGATATGCTTTCAGCACTGAGGTTCCACAGAAAGACTCCCACAGCGTTTACCTTCTCGCCGACAAACGAATGTATGAAAATAAAAAGATAATGCATGCAAAGCTTGGAATTGCAGCAAGATTATAAGACCTTCCCAATATTTCCTGGAAGGTCTTTTAATATGCTTATCGTTTATTCCTTTCTGTTCAGCATTTCTTCCAATTCTGCCTGGGCCTCATTTAGCCCCTCATCAATTCCTTTTTCTCCGTTTATGATGAGCTCCATCTTATTACCCAGAATAGTATAAAAATCCGGCCACTCTTCCATTACCGGTCTGTACACGCCATTCTCAAGTGCCTTGAAAACCGCCTTGAAAGGTGGATTTTCCTTAATAACCTCTTCATCAGTAAGACTTGAATATCTGCAGGGCACTCCGCCGTATTCGATAGTGCCCTTTTGAACCTCGGGATCCATCAGATATTTAAGGAGTAAAATAGCCAGATCTTTCTTTGTACTGTTCTTAGGAATACCTACCGTCCATATACCATACACATTTGCGTTGTATTCCTCGCTGTCATTTGTAACTTTTCCAGTTATGGCAATGTAGTCAGATGATGATCTGGCTGTCGGTGTATACCACCCGGGCCATCCTACCGCCATGGCTGCTGCACCATTGGCTATAGCCATTATGAGGGAATCCCTGCTTTCGGCTTTTCCTGTATCAATCAGATCCATGTAAAAAATCAGGGCATTCTTAAATTCCTTAGTATTGATCGTCGGATTATTATTTTCATCCACAACCCATCCGCCATAGGAGCGGAGAATGGGAAGAAAATCAACAACATAGTTGTTCGGAGAATCCCCTCTGTACATAAATCCAAGATTTCCCTTATTTTTAGCAGCTGTGCAGATCTTTTTGATATCCTCAAGTGATGTAATCTGTTCCGGACTAAAGCCTGCCTGATCAATCACCTTTTTATTAAAAAGCAGCACTGTCACATTCCCGTAATAAGGAGCAAGATAAACATTCCCATCTTTATAGCATATGGCCTTGGTAGCTTTGATTATGTCATCGTCCAGCTCATATCCCTCTTCTGAGAGATTGAGAAGAACATCTCTTCCTGTCATTTCTGCCATCCATGATCCGTCCACCATGCAAAGATCGTACTGCCCCTCTGCATTCTCCGAATCATCCAATATTGCACTGTGAAGTTCATCCTCACCAAGCTCAAGAACATCACAGATTACCTGGTTATTGGTTTCAAATTTGACAATGCATGACTTTATGGCATCGGAATATACACCTGATCTTAGTGCCACCGTAATATGCGGTGCCGTATCCGGGTCAACTCCGCTGACATCCTTATTCATATTTTTTTGTCCGCATGACAAAACTCCGGTCATAAGGGCCACTATCAGCATGACGGAAAATAATCTTTTCACCTTCATTCTCAGGTATTCCCCCTTCTGTCATCCGAAAACCTCTCCATTTTATTTCTTACGTCTTCCATACAGGCATCAATTTTTTTCATCGGTATATTGCAAAAGTAATTCACAATCTCTTCATCAAGCTGTGTTCCTGCAGCCATACGCAGCTCGGAGATTGCTTCTGCATAGGATAGTGAAGGCCTGTATGATCGATTCATCGTTATAGCCGAATAGGTATCTGTTACAGCTATCATCCTTGCTCCAAAGGGTATCTGCTCACCGCTAAGCTGATGATATCCTTTGCCGTCCATCCTCTCATGATGATAGAGGATGTAAGAAAACACCTTCTCAAATCCCGGAACATCCTTCATCATTTCAAGGGCTATTTCAGGGTGTTTCTTTATTATGTCCCAATCCGTCTGTCCAAGCTTACCTGCTCTGTCCATTATCTGACAGGGAATCCCTCTTTTTCCGATATCCAGCAGTAAAGATGCATAGTGAAGATCCATCTCATTTACTTTGAGCTTGGTAAAATAAGGCATAAACTCGTATAACAGCATCGTCAGATTATGAACATGTAATGAATGACCGTCAAGATTCGGATTGTCCGCTTCTACAATCCCTATCAGTAGCTCAAGCAGCATGACTGTTCGTCTTTTGCTCTTGTAATGCTTATACCCGGTGATAAGCGCAAGCACTACGAATACAATTATAAAAAAGATGAGCAGATTGAAATCTCTTTTTCTCATTAAAATCATAGTAAAGCGTCTCCTCTTATCCAGGTGCATCCTTGAATCGAATTTGGTTCTTTCCCGCTCTCTTAGATTCGTATAATGCTTCATCAGCACGTTTATAAGCAACATCTATATCATTATCCTCAGGAGTAATCTCAGTGACTCCAAAGGAAGCATGAATTCCGTGCAGTTCTCCGACCTCCACCTGATTTAGTGACTTCAATATATTCTGCAGTATCTCTGTAATTTCCTCCCGACCCTTTTTACCTCTTATAAAAATAATAAACTCGTCTCCTCCAAGCCTGCCGGGAAAGCTTCCTCTCTGCTTTAAAACCTTTTCCTGGAATGACCATTTTTCAGACAAGTCCATACCAAGAATATCTATTATAGTCTGTCCCGCAATCTGGATAGCCTTATCTCCCATCTGATGACCAAGCTTATCATTTATCTGCTTGAACTCATCAAGGTCGATCAGACATATTGCCATGAATTCATTATGTGGATTTACCAGAATATTCGCAGCTATAGAAAAGAATCTTCCGCGATTTAGAAGAGAGGTCAGCGCATCAAAGCTGGACTTTATTTCCAGTTCTCTCTGAATCTGAATATTTTTCTGAAAGGTAACAAACTGTTGAACTCTTGCTCTCTGAAAGGCGAAATGAAGTCCCAGTGAAAGCATCATAATGATGATCGAATTATAGATATCCTGACTTGCAATTGCCGCAGTTTTTACCTGATATGAAGACATCGCAAAAATTGTCGTACACACCACAAGGCACGCGGTCGCTCTGAACATTGTTGCAATAAATGAGAGTGCCAGAACTACCATCATTACCATAAATAATGTAGCAGCCATGTAAGGCTGATCCACTGAAATCAGTATGCCATAGGTAGTCCATATCAGGATAATAGTCAGCACTATAACCGATACTCTCAAAGTTGTTTCTTTTTTTACACAAAATTTGGATATAATAAAAAAGACAATAGATATGGCAGCATAGACTGCGTATAATCCAAGTTCACTCTGATTAACGCTAAAAAGACCAAAAGCCGAAAAAAATACGCACAAAGCATTAACAATAAAAAACCACAGATTCAAAATCTCTGCATGTTTTTTATTTGTACTGTTGATAAGCTCTGTGCATTCATTTAGAGTTTCTTTGTCGTAGCCGTAATAATTCGTACTTCGTGCAGTCATGCCAGCCCCTCATAAAAAATGCGATAACATGCCAATATACTTATATTATTACTTTAACAAATAAATCTTATATGATTCTAAACTTGATATTATTTTTGTATATAATTCTCTGTATTTTTATCGTTAATTCATCATACTCATCAATGTTTTTACGGAACCTTTCAGTTCTTTTTCCGTCAAAATTCCTTGTGTGCCAAATTCATCTTCTGCTTTTGCCTCCAATATTCCATTTTCATACATTTGGGCAATGGCATTGGCGCAAACTCTGCATTCATAGATATCCTTAAGGTTTTTGGCCCTGTTCCAGTCTACATCAGGCATTTTAAGGACTTCCCTGTAGAATATATACAGTATTCTCGCCGCGTCTTTTCTTGTAACAGGCAAAGCAAACATCTTATCTGAATATATTGACATTACCTGTTTCCAAAAAAAGCCTGTAGTCTCACTTTCAAAATCTCTGCAGGAATTATGCGCCTGCAGAGATTTTTTGGTATCTGAGAATACTTCATATTCATTTATCAGGTAATCAACAAATTCTTCTATACTCATTTTCACTTATTTGATGTTCTATAGATTCTTGAACGCATTTTCATTTTTAGATTTAAGAAGTCATAACTTGGTCTACACGCTTTTTTACTTTGTAAATCCCCGGTTATTTCACAGGCAAAACCCTTAAAGTAACGTTGTCACAGGCCTTTAATCCCTGCACCTTAAATACTCCTGTACTATTTTCAGATACGTCTTTAGTCCAAAGGTCTTTAACTGTATACTTATCAGCCCTTACGATTTGTTCTCCCAGAAATTTTGCAATTTCATCGGTCGTAATGCTTATTTCTCCGTTCTTATCCTTATCACTTACATTGATAAAGCTTATCGCAAATTCATCATTTACAAGAGGCTTAACCAGAATATCAACACGGTCTATGTCCCTTATATATTCCTTATCCGGCTCTCCTTTAGCTGCAGTTGAGAACACTCGCTTAGCCTGTATACCTTTAGGATCCTGGTTCAGTGCTATCATATCCTCATTTGCGATAATGTTATATATACTATCTCCTTTAGTGACTCTTCTAAGGTCTAAGCCAAGCATGAGTGGTGAGTTCATCATACACCACATGGTCATATGGGTTTTACACTGAACTTCATCTAGACCATCCATTCCTATCATAAGCATATCCGGATCGTTCCATCCTTTTGAAAGACCGGCAAACCCGTCCATAATAACAGCCTTGCTATACTGTGTTGTCACGCTCGTGGTATAGTCTTGAACCCATGCTCCATGTCCCGGATCTCCGTCACTTCCGACACGGAAAGTAATATCATTTAAAATGCGCCACGAATCACATACCTTATAAGCCCAGTTCTGAGGATGTGTCTTTCCCCATTCACAAGCTGAATAAATTATGTCGTTATCAGGACTTATCTCATTTAGTTCCTTCAAAAGTCTGGCATAAGAATTAAGCGTATTTTCCTGCCTTCTGTGATTCATCAGTCTTATATGATTCATTCCCTTTTTGAGCTTTATTGCAAAAGGTTTGCTCCATTCAAACGTAATTTTAGGGCTTTCTTCTTTTTCTTCATTTACCTCAGCTTTTTTCTCTGAAGGGCGTCCCTCTTCGGAAATAAAATCATCAAATATCAGTTCATCATTAACCGCAATTTGAACCCAGTTGCCTATCCCCTCCGTTTTTCCAAGACCATATTCAATTAAAAGCTCAAAGTCCGCTTCGTCAGCATCTGCCAAAACATCAAACACAAGCTCGCTGCATCTTGTTCCGACAGGAGAAGCTTCAGGTCCTGTTCCGTCATAGGTCCCTATTCCTGTCGCATAGTCATCCTCTATCTTTGCACGTGTTCCCGTTATTCTGCCGTCAGCTGCTTTCAGGATCTGGCCTTTAGAATTATCACCCTCATCAGCTTTGTTTATTAATCTGATTTTCTTGATCGCAGGTGCAAATGTGTAAGCGGCATTCTCCGGATTTGAAAAAGTAGCATTGTCAAAGGGATAATAACAGTTATCAACCTTCAGAAAATCAACGCCCCATTCTATGTAGCTTCCTGCATCTTCCTTCTCGTGACCACAGGTTCCCACTGCAGCCCCTGCGCAAAGGTTGGTTCCTATGTCATTGTACATTCCGAATTTTAATCCCTTTGAATGTATGTAGTCGGACAATGCCTTAAAGCCATTTGGAAATTTGTTTTCTTCATTTGATAGCTTTCCGTCTACTCTTTCAGGTTTATAGCATCCGTCATCCAGAATTACATATTCATAACCAAGTTTATCAAGCCCAAGAAGGACCATCCTGTCTGCCATTATCCTGGTTAATTCCTCTGTATTTCCGCTTCCAAAAGCGTTCCAACTGTTCCATCCCATTGCAGGTAAATGATTCTTCTTTTTCTTATGTAAAACATGTCCGTTTTCAAAGCTGTCAAAACGTCCATCTTTGCTAATTCTGTCGGGTGTAAGCATCTTTTCCTCCATTCTTGGTTTTTCCTTTTTATATAAGATTCCGGAATAGTTCTTTATCATCTTATAGACAGTTCTGAGATAGTTCCTTACCGTCTTATAAAAATTCTGAGATAGTTCTTTACCGTCCTATAAAAATTCTGAGATAGTTCTTTACCGTCCTATAAAAAGTTCCGGGAAAGAACTATCCCGGAACTCTTTTTTCCATATAAACTTAACTTAAATCAATCTAAAACTCTTATCAGAATTTGCCATAATTTCTTCAATTACTGCTCATTTACCAAAGTGCTTGTTTTCGTGCTCTTATGAACATTTCACAGCCCATCCTTTGGGCTTTTTTCAACTATATGACTTCTTGTGGGCAAAATAAGGAAAATCAAAAACCTCTTCTATACCGAAAAAGGTACTCCGACTTCATATGCCAAGGCCTTCTGGTCCGGATACTTTATTTCAACGTAGTCTACAAATTCCTTAGGATCCGCACCGTTAAATTCAAACATATCATAGTGCCCCGGAACAGCAAGCGCAGGCTTAAGAACTCCCGCAAGATCCGCAGCTTCCTGATAAGTCATATTTCCGATGCAATTGTCACGTAGTCTTTTTGCATCACGTCCGTTTATGGGCAAAAACATTACGTCAAAAGGTCCTTTTTCCCTTAGCTTTTGATAAACTCCCTCATATAGGCAGGTATCTCCCATGTGACATATCTTTTTTCCCTTAAAAGAAACTATATACATAAGATATGGATGAAGCCCGTCCTCCCGGGTATCAAGAAATTCATGCGCAGCAGGAACAGCCTCAATATGAATGTCCCCCTCATCCGCACTTATCCCTTCATCCACAAAAATAAAGCTATCCTCAGCTATCCCTGTTTCCTTTGGAAGTGTATCTTCAAAATATTTGGGGGCAACAAATTTGATATGCGAATGTACCTTTGCGATTTTCACCCATGCATCTCTATCTATATGGTCCACATGATCATGAGTTCCAAACAAAAGAGATACGTCACTTAAATCCTCGATATTTACAGGGTTCTTAATCTGCCTTCCTTCCATGTCGGATAAAAACAGATCTATTCCTATTTTTTCTCCTGTAGCCTCATCCCACATGAGAATTCCCTGTTGTCCGGTGCGCATAAACTTTACTGCCATAACTACTTCCTCCTCTTTGGACCGGAAACCTTACCACTCTTCTTTCCTGATTTATCATCCTTTTCTTTTTTATTTATCTTATCCGCTTTATTCTTTTTTTCGGAAGGATGCTTTCCCTTTTTCTTTGCGACACTGTAGCCGAATTTTCCGACTTTTTTTCCGAGCTTAAAATATTCACCGTGGGAATACGCTATAAGATCAGCAGCGTTTAAATCAAACCTTCCCTTTTCGTCAAGATACTCTTTATCAACCGTGACACAAAGAACCTCTGCCACAAACATGTCATGGCTGCCCAGCTCAAGTATCTGCTTTACCTTGCATTCAATATTAACAGGGCTCTCAGCAATTCCGGGAGCACTTATCTTCTGCGATGCCTGTGGTGTAAGCTTCATTTCTTTAAATTTGTCATAATCCCTGCCGGAACGTACTCCGCACCAGTCGGTTGCTCTTGCAAGTTCGCTGCTCGTGAGATTAACGACAAATTCTCCCGTTTCTTTAATTATGCTGTGTGAATATCTGTCTTTTCTGACAGATATGGAAAGCATTGCAGGTGAGCTGCATACATTACCGGCCCATGCTACTGTGATAATGTTAGGCTTTTCACCTTCTCTGCCACAGCTGACCATTACTGCCGGTATAGGATATAGCATATTTCCTGGTTGCCATACTTCTTTTTCCATAAAAAACCTCTATAAACACATATTTTTTACTAACTGTAAATATAAATCATAACGGGATATTTGCAAAACTAATTTCCGGGTGCAACTTAGCAATACTAAACTGGTATTTAAGTTTCTAATTCAGCTGACTATTATTATCTAATGTCTGTTTTTGTAAAATCGTGAGAACTACTCATGACAGCAAAAATCACCTTAATCTACAGTTATATCAGCCATGGAATATCTGATTACCTTTTCGATATCTTTAACAGGAACTTCTACCTGGTATCCGACTTTTCCTGCCGAAAAGAATATCTCCTCATAGTTTTTTGCACTTTCATGGATTATCGTAGGAAATGCTTTTTTCATACCTATAGGAGAACATCCGCCATGTACGTAGCCTGTGAGAGGCAAAAGCTCCTTTTGGGGAATCATCGCTATGGATTTTTCTGATACGGCTTTAGCAGCCTTTTTTAAATCAAGTTCAGATTTTACCGGAATTACAAACACATAATACTGTTTGGTTTTTCCCTGTGTTACCAGTGTCTTAAATACTCTCTCCGCATCCTCATTCAAAATCTCTGCTATTTCTTCACCGCTCATTGAAGCGTCCGGTTCATACATATAGCTCTTATACGAAATCTTCTTTCCGTCAAGAACTCTCATTACATTTGTCTTATCTTCTTTTGCCATGTTTTCAATTCCTTAAAAATATTTCTTTATCTATAAGCATATCATTTATCACGGATTATAATCCATGATTTCACAAGCGCAAAGATGAAATGCGTTCAGAACTCTGATAAATTCACCATATAAAGGGAATAACTTTGTATTTTACGCGTTTTTTATATTCCGCATATCCTTCAAGTCCCTCTTCAAGAACTTTTTCTTCGTTCCTTATGCGTTTTCCTATTATCGGAATATATATAAGTGTTATCAAAAAAGATATGATCGATCCCAGAACAATCGGCATCGATAAAAAAAGCAAAAAGGTTGTCATATACATAGGATGACGGACAATGCCGTAAAGTCCCGTATCAATCACCTTCTGATTTTCCTGCACCTCCACCGTTCTTGAAAGATAGGCATTTTCTCTAAGAACTTCAGCATACAGAATATATGCGAACAAAAAAACAGCAGCAGCTGCATATGACACCCATAAGGGCATTACAATCCATCCAAATCTGTAATTTAATCCTGCAATCACAAATGCGGCAATAAACATGATAGCGCTCATGATTATAACCATTTTCTGCTCATTTTGTTCTTCCTTTACATTCAGTCTTTTTTCCAGGAGTTCGGGACATTTTATCAGCATAAACAGCCCTGCAAAAAACATAGGAACAAACAGTATCCCCATAAGCAGCCATCCCCTGAAAAAGAAAAAGGTCCCGGCAGGAATAAATATAAGCGCTCCTATGATCAATACTCCAACAACAAATTTTGTTATAGCCTTGGTAAACAACCTCATATTCATACAATCCCCTATCTTTTAAGTTGAATATTTCCTTATCCTTCTACATGAGTGGTATTGCTTAGAGTAAAACCCATATTTTTTTAACCGTTTTTCATCTATTTTAGACTATTAATTCATTTTCTGATTTATTCACGTATAACCTTAGCCGCATATGAACAGGTCGCAGCTATCTGAGCATGATTTCGTTCTGCTTCTTCAATGACCTTATATACCAGGCGCTTAGCTATCCCTTTCCCCGTATAATCATCCTGCACTCCAGTATGATAGATATTCCATCCTTCTTCAGATACCCGGTAATTACATTCTCCTATTTCTTTATCACCGTCAAAAGCTATGCTCCGGCAATTTTCTACGTCAATAACAACGTCTATTTCATGTCTGTACAGGCAGCTAAGCGCTCCGGACGGGCACTCCGAAATCGCCTGCCAGATCTGTTTTGTCTCAGCACGATTTAAATCAATCCATGGTTTCCTTGAAGGATCAAAGCATCCGGGGCTCCCATGTACACATCTTTTTGCGTGAAAACACTTATCGGAATTCCAAAAAACTACAATGTCATCATTTTCATATAGTCTATGCATTTTCACCTCCACAATTATTGATTTTTCTGTGTCCTCTTGATGATACAATATTTAAATGCATAAAAAAAGAGAGTTCACGCATGAACTCTCCTCATGAACAACAGCTTTTCCGTCGCTTATCAGCTATATGTCATCACATATCCCCTCAAGATCTGTTAATATATGCGATGTTATTAGAATGGAACAGTTCTCATTTTCCGCAAGATACTGCCTTGTACTATGTAAATATTCCTTTTTTGCGGAACTTCGGACTAACCACCAGACAGCAGATCATGTTTTTTGAATCAACCTCACCTGTCGCATTTAGAGAAGCCTCATCACTCTCTTCCACAAATTGCTCTATAACAAATCCAGCCTTTGCCAGTGCATTTATGTATGTGGATATCTTTCGATTACATAGAATGATTTCACTATCATGGACCGGCATCTCAAAATATGACTCGTCAAAATAACTTTTCGACATCACTAGCTTATCGTCAACAAAGACTTCTTTTCTCTCGTCGCAAGACCATGCAATACAGTAATTTAGTGTATGATGCCAACTAAAGATGAATATCCCGTCCTTCTTCAAGTATGAAGCAATCTTATCAAATGTTCCCTGTAGATCTGTCGTCCAGCCAATCCCATAGATAGAATAGACATAGTCAAAATACAACTTGGGAACATCTAATTCATCTTCCATCCTGGCGCACTGTAAGTGAGCTGAGTATCCGTTTTCTTTAAGTAGTCTAGAGGCATTGTCCAGCTGCTTCTGCGAAAGATCAATCCCCCACAATTCTGCTGCCCCTATTCGTGCGTTGTAAAGTAAAGAATGCCCACTCCCGCAACATACTTCCAGCAACTTCTTTCCAGCGACATCCCCAAATAAATGTAAATCATCTTCTGTCGGAAACCGAACGCCGTATTCAGGAAGAGCAGTCGTTCCAAACCAAAGGTCGGCATGCTCATTCCAATAATTCCTGTTTGTTTCAATTATTTCTTCGTTATTCATTTTCCACTTTTATCCAAAATCTTTTCATATTACAGCCATCTACTTCTATTATATTTTCGAGCTGTCCTCTGTTTGCAAGTATCATCCTTTCGCTGGCAGCGTTATCCTCATCACATACTACAAGCATTTTCCCAATTCCCATTTTACCTGCATTTATCACATTTAACTTGAGCATTTCCGCTCCATATCCCTTACCTCTTTCAGAAGGTCTGACTGAATACCCACAGTGACCACCCCAAGATTCAAGAATAGGGTGATTTATATGATGACGCAGATCTATGACTCCCACCAACCTATGATTGCTTTCTCTTATAGCAAAATATGTCGTTGAAGGCACTTTTGTGCCAACCTGCTCACATGTCTCAGCGTTTTTTCTCAAATTACAAATATCAATCCATTCCTTTGCTGTAGCACAATCTCTTAATCCCATACAGCCTGCAAACTGATCGTCGTTGTCCTTATCTACTTCAAGTACTTCCTCTTTGAACCTTTGCAGTTCATCTGCATACAAATCATTTGCTTCAGCAAGAAAAATAGAATCTGTCTCTACATCCAATTTCTTTTCCATCAGAAGAAATCTGCCCATACGCCAATCTGCATAACGGTGCTTTCTCCAGCGCTGCCTCTTTTGATTTCTTGATCAGCAGGAGTTCGTTGTACCGTCTCTTTGCCTCATAATATAGATTTGTGTAATTCAGTGAATTTGTTATTAATGCTTTATTTTTTAAGGATTTAGTATGTTCTGATCTATTAGTTGCTGAATATGTTGTTAATGTCTTTGTCTGTTTATTCGTGATGATACCTCCTAAAATTAACCTCAATACAGCGGAATGTTTCTCTATTACATCCTCGCCGCCTATTTGTGTACTGATTTCGCTACAAAAGCAGCGAGATTGCAAAATCTTAGTATTCCGCTGTCGCCTATGGCCCACAAGCTTATTAAAAAACAGCAAAATTTGAAAAAATGGGATTTTTGATGTCCGGAAGTGTCAACTGCTTCCAAAAAGGACATCGGAATTTGAAAAAAGATAGATTCCGATGCCCCGCGATGGGGGCACAGGCTATAAAACAAGGCAAGTACTAGTCAAACCAAGACAAGTACGGGCTAATACATATCAAGAACTAAAAAACAAATGTGTAAACCACCCGGTATCATTCCAGTTCGCAAATGTATTTTTTGCGCTACGTGTTTATGCTGGCCTTAGGTTTGTTTAACAGTTTATTTCTGAACGGTTTGAATGTATCTACTATACTTTTTGAAGTTTATATTGTCATTTTATTGTCACGGTGACAAGATGATTCTAGCATTGTCTCGCTCATTCGTCACCCACGTTTTCAAAAAATGCTTACCGCATTTCCATCCATTTCTTTCACCGTGCTGAAGTATTTGAAACTATTATCAGCTTCCTGCCTGTCAAAGATGAAATTGCCATGTTCTGCCACCCATTTTGAAGCATCTATGAACAGCCGGCACATAGATTCCACGGCGCTCCACATGTCGTTTACATCAGTGCCGCAATAAGTGTCCAGATACTTCTGCCACTCTTCTTCAGAGAGCCATTTCTTCATATACTTTCCGGATTTACCGACGCTGACAGAATAATCGGTCAGTTCTCCTATTTTCCAGGAAAGCATCTTTTCAAGCTGCTTTCTGACCACGAAGTTCAGCATATCCTGTGCATATGTCACTTCTTTTCTCCAAAGACCCTTTGCGATATTGTTAAGGCACCACCAGAATTCGTTGCAGACGGCCGCATACTGTTCCTTTGACGGCCGATGGACTAAATACGTTTCTTCCGATGCCTCTGGAATCTCAGGAAGAATTCCGTCTTTATCCAGCAGGATCTTGCATAAACTGTCTTCCTTAACGTTTTCCTTTGCATGTGGAACCGATTTAACTGTAAGATCCAGCCTGTTTCCGTCCGTAAATATCATCAGCCAGCCATAGGAGTTTTCTTTGTCACTCGGATAATCCGGATGTTCGTCAGGATACTGCATAAACAGTATATCCCCGAACCGCCGGATCCACTCCTTGTCCCGGATAAAAGATCCGGTTTCTTCCACAACATAAACAATGTCATAATCCTGAAAAATATCCTTTGGAGCATTGGGATTGGTTCTTGATCCGTTCATATAAACAGCTCGGATTCTGGCATCTTCCTCAGCTGTACGCAGGATCAGTTCCATCATCTCTTTCTCTGTACGCATTTATCATTTACCCCACATTTTTGATTTTCTAAATCATTTTCCTCTCTGAAACTGCTTACCAAAGTTATTAAAATAGTAGCTATACTCCTTGTGGCCTACAATAATAAAAGCCCAGTGTGCGTTCTTCTTTTCCTTTCTCAAAAAAGCAAGATATTCTTCTCCACAGAAGCTTCTGAATTTGTGATCCTCGAACATAATGATCAAAGGTTTATCTGTGTACGCATCAGATTCTTCTTTTGCCTCCACACCTGTACCATCCTCTATAAGGCGAAGAGGGATCTTTACAAGTTCAGAAAGGAAAAACTCCGACCCATCAGGTGTATCCATACCTTCATTGTCCAGATATATCCTTACCCATTCTTCACCTATACCGGCATCCGAATACTGCTTTGCGGAGTATATGGTGGGGGAATACTCGGGGAGTTTTATCTTCTTACCGTACACTATTTTCTTGATCGATTCCGGAGAGAGAAAAAACTCCTCCGCCAGTTCCATAATACCGGCACCTGCGCCATACCTGCTGCAGATGAGAGCATTTCTCTTATTCAGTTTTTCACGATAACCAGATGCTTCTCCCCAGCCCTTTGATCTTTCGCGCTTAGGTATATAGATGGCTTTTCCTTCTGCATACTTTTGCACTTCTCTCAAAAGGCTTGCGGGGAGAATATCCTTTGCATTTTCATATTTCATCTGTTCAGACCAGCCTGTTCATGCGCTCTTCCAGTTCATTTAAAGATGCGGTAATGGATTCGCAGGACTCAAGATCGTCTATGGATGCATGCCACATGAGTGTGTGCAGTCCCTTAAAATACGCCATGCATAAAAATCGTTCCTTAAAGTTCTTTATTTCAATCTTCTTTTTCTGGACATACTCATATAGTTTTTCCGGAACTAGAAGATAGGGCTTGTTAAGATCAAGGATTGCAAAATCCATCAAATAATCCATGATACCGGCACGGCCCCAGTCTGCACAGTAGGTTTTTCCCGAATCATCCACGATCATGTTGACAAAAAAGGTATTGTTATTTGCAAGGAATCTCTGCCCTTCGCAGTAGGGAGCATACTGCATGATCTTTGCATATATCTTGTCGAAATAATCTTTCCTTAAGAATGTTGTTTCAAACATCTGCGTCCAGTTATGCCAGTAGCCTTCCTGATCCTCGTTAAAAGTCTCGCGAACGAACTCTTCGAAAGTGGCAAAGGGGGCTTTATTGTCTTCGTTGAATTCCCCGTATCCGGTTATGGAGGAAACATCCGTATCGGCGATCTCAAAGACCATTTCGAAAAACTTCTCATATCCTTTTTCAAATTCTTCAACGGAAAGCTCGTTTGCACATCTGCCCTTGGGACTCATCTCTATCCGGTCTCCGGTCAGGTTTTTTATAAAAATATCTCTATTCATTTTTATCATCCTTTCGTATCTGCTTATTTCCTGTTACTTGTATCGGCGTCTTACAAAAAGAATGATAACAGCCACCCCGGCAGCTTCATATAGAAAGAACGGTTATAACAAAACTTTACTCACCGCTTTATTGCTATCGCTGTAAACTCACCCGGGAGTTTTTCATTTTCCCATGAAGGATGTTCATCAAAACGCTCCAAAGTAAATCCGCTCCCGATGATAGAATTGATGATCTCGCTGATGGTGTACTTCCTGTAATGGCATTTCGGGATCTGCTTACGGATCTCCTCATCGTAAAATCTTGCGTGCGCCATCTCACCTTCAAAGATATCTGTTGAGAAATAACTCATGGTAGGCTGCTGTAACCCTAATATATCCGAGATTTTGGTAAAAGGATGAAAGTCGCTGCAGATCATCTTTCCACCCGGCTTTAAGAGTCCGTTCATAACGGTCATAAAAGCATTTATATCGTGGAAATAATGAAGGATTCCACCTTCCATGAATACGACATCAAAGAAACCGGCATACTTTTCCATATCGATTTCCATGATATCACAAACTTCATAGCCAATGTTTACGCCTGCAGCCTCAGCTGTTTCCATGGCATATTTCTTATTGGCTTCGGATATATCAAATACTGTAACCTCTGCTCCCAAAAGAGCCAGCGGAATTGCTTTCTTGCCGCAGGATCCGCAGATATTAGCTACCTTGACGCCTTCAAAAGAATCAAAGTAGTTCGCATACTGCTTTAGCATCTTCCTAGAGTTTTCTTTATCCTTTGATGCTCTTTCCTCCGGAGTCCCGGCGGTTCTTACCCAAAAATCATATGCATCAAACTCCCAGGCTTTCTTATGTTGTTTACTGTAATCTTCCAAAACTGCTATCCTCCCGGCATTTTATATGGACATTTATCCCTCAAGTTGAATTGCGCCATAACCTGCTAAACTAGATATTCTTTAATCATAGCCTTTATTATATTAGAACTGATGGCATGTTGAGAAGTCTCAAATGTCATGATCATATTTTTCCCCAGAAAATATCCACTTTGCTCATATGCCTCTATCTTAACTAATCAATTTGGGTTATTAGAGCATCTATCTCCTGTATTTGTTTTTCCAATTTTTCCTTGTAATCCTGCATCACCAAACTCCTTTTTTCAGATCTACGTGACTCTACTTTATCTTTTGACTATTATCACGTAGTGCTGCACTGATATTCAGGCATTCTACGTGATACACTCTTGTTGACCAGCCCTTCCTCACGTAAATTTTCCAAATATCTACTGGATTCCCATACATTTATGCCTTAAGGATAAGACTCTGACGAATTCAGCCAGTATAACAACAAAGCCCCAGAAGCGCATAGGCGCTTCTGGGGCTTTGTTCAATAACGCATGTTATTTCATTCTAGTTCAATTGTTCCCGGTGGTTTGGAAGTAAGATCATACATTACACGGTTTACTCCCTTAACCTCATTTATAATCCTATTCATAACTGTCTGCAAAATCTCCCAAGGAAGGTCTGTTGCATCCGCTGTCATGAAATCAGAAGTATTTACTGCACGGAGTGCCACAGCATAATCATAAGTTCTGAAGTCGCCCATGACACCAACAGAGCGCATATTTGTAAGTGCTGCAAAGTATTGAGCAGGAAGCCATGCCGGATTTTTGCCAAATTCTTTTTTATATGAAGAAGCAGCCCTGGCAATTTCCTCACGATAAATTGCATCTGCATCTTGAACAATGCGTACCTTCTCAGCTGTAACTTCACCGATTATCCTGATACCAAGTCCGGGTCCGGGGAAAGGCTGCCTGTAAACAAGGTGTTCCGGTATTCCAAGCTCTAAGCCTGATGCTCTGACTTCATCTTTGAAAAGCATTCTTAAAGGTTCTATTATTTCCTTAAAATCAACATAATCCGGAAGTCCGCCTACGTTGTGATGAGACTTGATAACAGCACCTTCTCCGATACCACTCTCTACAACATCGGGATAAATTGTTCCCTGAACAAGGAAATCAACTGCTCCGATTTTCTTGGCTTCTTCCTCAAATACACGAATAAACATCTCTCCGATTATTTTTCGTTTCTTCTCGGGTTCCTCAACTCCCTTAAGAGCTTCATAAAATCTATCCTGTGCATTTACTCTGATGAAATTCAGGTCATACGCACCATTTGGTCCAAATACTTCCTCAACCTCATCACCTTCATCTTTTCTAAGAAGACCATGATCAACAAAAACACAAGTAAGCTGCTTGCCAATTGCTTTACTCATAAGAACGGCTGCCACAGATGAATCAACACCGCCTGACAAAGCACACAACGCTCTTCCATTTCCAACCTTATCACGAATTTCCTTAATGCTGCGCTCTACAAAATCAGACATCTGCCAGTCACAGGCGCATCCACATATGTTCATTACAAAATTCCTTAGCATAATGGTTCCACACTCAGTGTGCATAACTTCAGGATGGAACTGAACCGCATAAATTTTTTTCTGCGAATTCTCCATAGCTGCTACGGGGCAGTTATCTGTATTTGCGGTTATTTTAAATCCCTCCGGAGCCTTTGCTATGTAGTCTGTGTGGCTCATCCATGTCGTAACCACGGCTTTTGCACCACCTACCATTCCACCGTTAAGAGGACTCTCAAAGGAATTATCCGAATATCGAACAGGTATCCCGTCCTCATTTTCAGTCATATCTTTAAACAACTCTGAAGCTGAATCAAGAAACGTTTCTGTCTTACCATACTCACTTACGGGAGCAGTCTTTACTTCTCCACCATTTAAAAATGCTGTTAACTGAGCTCCATAGCAGATGCCAAGAACCGGAACTCCCAGATCAAAAAGCTCCTTGTCACATAAAACAGCCTTATCTCCATAGACACTGTTTGGTCCACCGGTCAAAATAATGCCTTTGAGATTCATTTCCCGAAGCTTATCAAGTCCGATATTATACGGATGTATCTCGCAATACACGTTGCATTCACGTACACGTCTTGCGATCAGCTGCTTATACTGTCCACCGAAGTCAAGAACTACAACCATTTCTCTTGCCATATTATCCTCTTTCATAATGTTTATTCGAATAACAAAACAACTTATTGCTCCACTTACAATAAATGCAATACCACAAAAATGCAAGCACAAATCAAAGTAAGCACCAAGCAACGTCTTCTATGTAAGTCCATTTAATTCCTGATACAGTCTCTTAGCATAACTGTCAGTCATACCGCAGACATAATCCGTGACAAGAAGCAATCTCAGGTATAGCTTCTCATCCTCCGTCCTGCCTTCTGAATAGATATGATATATTTTTTTATAATTGTCGGATATAAATGAGATCATCCTTGAATCAATAGGTCTTGCCTTTTTATCCGTATCATAATAAATAGCTGCGGGAACAAGTCTGTCTAAAAGATATGTCAAAATCTGGTTGGCACTTACTTCAATCTTAAGTATAGGTTCCGAATTAAATGCATATTTAACAGCAATATCACCAAGTGTATCAACTATATGCTTTCCTTCAGTTCCTTCAAGCAGCTCCTGCCCAAAAGAGCCATCCATTATGGCCTCATAATTCTTTGCAAAGCTTTCTGTAGCAAAATATATAAGCTTTCCCTGTACGGCAATAATCCAATTCTGAACAGCATATTCTCCGGGATCGCTGACCTTATGCTCAATTCCTTTCTCATATCTGTATTTAAGAGTGTCTATCAGTGCTCTGTATTCCGTATCCGATCCGTCATCATAGCATCTGTTTTCCAACTCTCTTAGTAATACATCAAAACTAATTCTTCTCTTTTTGTATGAGTCCTCTATATCCGCTGTTCTGTATGCAATATCATCAGCAGCCTCAAGGATATATGTAAGAGGATGTCGCCTGCCGTTTAATCCGCAGGAGTACTCTATATCCCGGAAAATTTCTCTGTCTGCAAAATAATAGCCCATTTTATGGCAGCAGATGTCTTTACTTTTCTTATCAACATTTAACGATGAAACAGGATATTTAATAATTGTGGCAAGAAGTGCCTTTGTAAGATTCATGCCATGCTCATCCACAAGATAGTGGAGCTTAGTCACTACTCTAAGAGCCTGAGTATTGCCCTCGAAATTATAAAAGTCATTTTGCATCTGAGGATTAAGAACATCTCTTACAGTTTTTCTCTTAACATTTCCGGATTCTTCAAGATTAAATTCCAGCTTAGAAAGATTATCCTTGAACCATTCTCTTATGACAGTTTCACCAAAATGTCCAAAGGGCGGATTCCCTATATCATGAAGAAGCCCCGCACACTGAAGAATGTCGCAAATATCCTGCTGATAGCCTACTTCAAAGCTTTCATCCCCGATTTCGGAAATTATTTTTCTTGCTATGTTCTGCCCAAGAGATTTACAAAAAGATGATACCTCCAGAGAATGTGTTAATCTTGTCCTGACAAAATCAGACTGATCAAGCGGAAAAACCTGTGTTTTATCCTGAAGTCTTCTAAAAGAAGCGCTTCCTATTATTCTGTGATAGTCTTTCTCGAATTCGCTTCGAAGATCCTTGGAACCTTCATGTTTATATATGGGACGAATTCTATCGCTGCATAAAAGTTTTCTCCACTCCAAAATCTGCTCTCCTCATCTATAACACATTTATCCGACAAATCTGCGAATAGTCAATATGGTTCTGTAAGTAGCGTTTTCGTATTTTATTCCCGTTCTTGCAGTACTTGCATGTACAATTCTGCCTCCGCCAAGATAAATAGCTACATGGCCTCCGTAATAGATAATGTCTCCCGCTGCCGCATTCTGATAGGAGACTTCTCTTCCGTATGTAGCCTGAGCGTATGATGATCTTGGCACGCTGATTCCGAACTGCTTGTATACAGCATAGACAAAACCTGAACAGTCAGCACCATTGGTAAGACTGGTGCCTCCGGCAACATAAGGATTTCCAACAAACTGACATGCATAATTAGCAATATTCTGCCCTGTTGCTGACCCCAAAGGAGCAGGAGCAGTTTTAGCCGGAGTTGATGAAGCTTCGCTTGAAGCATTTGATGAACTCGGTGAATCAGAAGTATCATCCTGGTCATCTGAATCATCCTCGACCGGATCATCATCTGTATTTGCCTGCGCAAGCTTATCTTCTTCTTTTTTCTTAGCTTCTTCTGCTTTTTTCTTGGCTTCTTCTGCTTCCTTTTTCTTCTTCGCTTCTTCCGCTTCCTTCTTTGCAGCCGCATCCGCTGCCTTCTTTGTCTTTTTTACTTCTGCCTCCTTGGCATCGATCTTTGCCTGAAGGTCTCTTATCTGTGAAGTCTGCTGTTGAAGCTGTGCGGTATAAACTGCCGCATTCTGACGTGCCTTGGCAAGCTGAACATCAAAATTTGCATACTGCTTTTTATATTTATCTATGATCTGCTCAACATGAACCTGTTCCTCTTTAAGCTCATACTGAGATGTTTCAAGCTCTGACTTTGCTTCCTCAAGTTCTTCACCATATTGTTCAGCAGCTTCCTTTGCTGCCACAAATTCATAAAGCTTGTTTCTGTCATAGTCATACAGCTCTTCAGCATAACCTGCCTTATTCAGCATATCTCCGACACTCTGAGCCTGCAGAAGAAGTTCGGCATATGAAAACTCACCCTTTTCATACATGAATTTGATTCGTTTTTTCATCGCAGTATATAAAGTTTCTTCCTGGTTCTTGGCCTCTTCATATTCCTGCTGAGTCTTTTCGATCTTAATCTGAGTGTCCTCGATATCAGCCTGAATCAGATCGATACTCGTAAGAAGTCCCGTCAATTCTTCCTTGGCTTCATCAATTCCTTCCTGAATTTCCGCCTGCTCTCCCTGTATCTCGCTAATATTCTGGTTTGCATTGTTAAGCCCGCTCTGACTCTTCTGTTTTTGGGATTCGATGGCATTTTGCTCCTTTTCCAGCTCTTTTTGCTGTTTCTCCAGCTCCTTCTGCTGTTTCTTGAGCTCCTCGCTACTCGTTGCCATCGCAGGACTTCCTGAAACAGTGAGCATAGCAACTGCCAAACCTGCGCAAATATATCTGTTTAATAATCTTATATTAAATCTTTTCATTTATTCCCCATTTTTGAAAAACAAAACTTTTATCAATTCAATTATATCAAAACAAAGTGTCGTTTGCGACTCCCTGGAGTCTTGCATGGAAAAGCCTCCTTGAGCAAATCTTCTATCTGCACAAGGAGGCATTTTCGCTTATTTAATAAATACACCAATATGCTGTATTTTTGTCAATTACCAGCTGCTTATCCACATCAAATTTATCCCAGTTCTTATCTTTAAAATATTTTTTTCTTATTTTTCCTGCCTTCATCTGACTTTTTTTGAATCTTCTGCCGGTATCTGATTTAATGCCATTTAGTTCATCTTTTTTCTCAAGACTGCCTGCATACTCCAAAAGGCTGTATGCTACATTTCTTGCAGTACGCTCGTTTATCTGGTCTAGTTTATAATATACATTATCATAATAATTTAAAGACTCATCATCCACACATACACCAATTTCGGTAACGGTTACTCCGGTATCAGCTTCATAGTTATCAATCTTATTAAGCACCGCCTGTGCACATGCTAAATCCTGAACATTTGAAATATAGTGATTAAGCGCTATCTGCTGGCAGGAAAAAAGCTGAACAATAGCACAAATTCCTATAAGAGCCTTCATATATTTTTTCGTCTTTATATCAAGCTGGATATACGCCAAAAAACATGTGCATCCCAAAGCTGCATATAAGGTATAAATAACTCTGGGAGCGCTTGATTGGATAATAGGAATCGCAAGTGATAGCGCAAACATCACAAATCCGCCAAAAACAAACGTTAAAATTCTTTCTTTCTCTGTTTTACGGGATATTAAAAGCATCAATGTCACTATTATCAGGATGCATAAATTAATATACGGAACCGGCAACAGTCCAATACCATTTTTCAAAAAGTTCCAAAAAAGTCTGATTACCCCAGTAACACTATCAAAAACACTCCCGGATGTTATCGGCTTTGGATTATCAGACATTACTCCTGTGACCAGCATCAGCTTGGTTGATTCATAATTAAGAAAGCCGGACAAAAGACAGCTAACAGAAACTATCAGCCCTCTGAAAAACATCTTCTTATTTAGAACACAATCACCCTCAACTAAAATATAGAGAAGAGTATAAATTGCACACAATATCACCGAAACCTGATATGTGCATCCACCCATCAGCATAAAAAACACTGCCGCTACGTACTTATTTTTAGAATAAAAATATAAAGCAAGTGCTGTAAACAACACATAGAAGCAGTAAACAAAGCACTCCGGGAACATAAGATATTCCGAAAAAAGTGTGCTGATAAACGGCAAAAGCAGCAATACTCTTCCAAAGTATTCTTCAAAAATATCAGAAAAAACTTTTTTCTTGTTTAGTAGCGATATTATTACCTGCTGGTAAATAAATGCTCCAAGCGAAACCACAAAAATATGCAGAATAAAAAAATACCTGTATTTCTCAGGAAGTATGATTCCAAGCTTATAAAACAGCATCTCCATAAGATATGGAATATATCTCCCGTAAGTAAATTCAGATTCGATGTTTATAAGAGGATTGAGATAATGAATCATCGTATCTGATCCAAATCCAAATCTGTAAAATCCCTGGTACGCGAAAATGACAATTACCAGGGTTAGTATATAGTCAATTATTATATTTTTATCTAATTTAGATTTCCCCATAAGTATTATTTAATATCTCTCAATCTAAAAAAATATATGACTTCTTGAACGCATTTTCATCTTTGCATTCAAGAAGTCACTTAATTATAATTCGCAATTACCTACAGTTCTGGGGAATGATTCAACATCACGAATATTTCCCATACCTGTGAGATACATTACACAACGCTCAAAACCAAGTCCGAATCCGGCATGTCGTACTGAACCATAACGGCGAAGATCAAGATAGAACTGATAATCTTCTTTCTTAAGTCCAAGTTCATCCATTCTCTTTTCAAGAGTCTCAAGGTCATCTTCTCTCTGGCTTCCACCAACTATTTCACCGATTCCGGGTACAAGACAGTCAGCAGCTGCTACAGTCTTGCCATCCTCATTCAGCTTCATATAGAATGCCTTTATTTCCTTCGGATAATCTGTTACAAATACAGGCTTTTTAAAGATCTGCTCTGTAAGGAATCTTTCATGCTCTGTCTGAAGATCTGAGCCCCATTCAACTTTATAGTCAAACTGGTCATTGTGCTCTTTAAGAATTTCAACAGCTTCTGTATATGTAATTCTTCCAAACTCACTGTTTGCTACATTCTTAAGTCTCTCGATAAGACCCTTATCTACAAATGAATTGAAGAATTCCATTTCTGCAGGAGCATTCTCAAGTACATAGTTAATTACATACTTAAGCATAGCCTCTGCGCAGTCGCAGTCATCCTTAAGATCCGCAAAACACATCTCAGGCTCAATCATCCAGAACTCAGCTGCATGTCTTGTGGTATTGGAGTTCTCAGCTCTGAATGTAGGTCCAAAGGTATAAACATTCTTAAATGCAAAAGCGTATGTCTCAACATTGAGCTGCCCGGAAACGGTAAGATTAACCGGTTTTCCGAAAAAGTCCTGTGAATAATCAACCTGACCATCTTCAGTCTTAGGCACATTATTGAGATCCATTGTAGTTACCTGGAACATCTCTCCTGCACCTTCACAATCACTACCTGTGATAAGAGGAGTATGAACATATACGAATCCTCTCTCCTGGAAGAATGAATGAATAGCATATGCAGCAAGTGAACGAACTCTGAAAACGGCCTCAAAAGTATTGGTACGTGCGCGGAGATGAGGTATTGTTCTTAAGAATTCGAGTGAATGACGTTTTTTCTGAAGCGGGAAATCAGGCGTTGAGGGTCCCTCAATAGTAACTGTCTCCGCCTGCATCTCAAAGGGCTGCTTTGCACCGGGGGTAAGTACGATTGTACCCTCAGCTATAATAGCAGATCCGACATTCAGCTTGCTTACCTCTGCAAAATTGCCAAGGCTGTCAGAATATACAATCTGAAGTGGTGTAAAATATGTTCCGTCGTTTAATACAATAAAACCTATAGCCTTTGAATCTCTTATGCTTCTGATCCATCCGCCTACAGTAACTTTTTTATCAGCAAATTTTTCCGGAGCCTGAAAAAGCTCTCTGATATCTGTCAGTTCCATAATATAAATATGCCTCCTCTATAATCTATAATCACTCAGCGCTGTCTGCTTCATCAGCTCCGGCTGCTTCATCTGTACTGTCTGAATTTTCTGTGCTGTCTGTATTCTCTGTAGTTCCTGCATCCTCAGTACTTTCAACCGCTTCAGCACTGCCTGCTTCAGCATTTTCTGCAGGTTCAGTCACACTTGCATTTTCTGCAAGGAACTCAATTACCTTGTTTGTAAGAAGGTTTTCCTTTATGTTCTCTACATCTACTGTCTTTTTATAGTCTTCGATGTTGTCTACTTTCTTGTCCTCTTCGGCAGTTGAATTGGCATTTGTCATATCATTCTGAAGCTTCTCATTAAGTTCATCCTCAGTAACCTCTATGCCCTCTGTCTTAGCTATAGCTCCAAGCATAATAAACTGTTCAGCAAGCTCTACGGATTTATTATCAAGATACTCTGTCTGTTCACCGGAAAAGCCTTCCTGTGCCATCATCATTGAAAGAACCTGGTCTGTTGTATAGCTTGTGCCATAGTTTGCTGAATAATAAGAAGCAACCATGTCAGCCTGCTCACTGTAAAGGCCTTTAAAGCGTTCAAGAGCAGCCTTCGGAGGCTCCTCAAACTTGCAGTTATTTGTAACAGCCTCAAGTATCTTTGAATTTATTTCATTCTTATAGTCTGTCTGCTTTTCCTCAAGAAGTCTTTCCCCAAGGTATGTCTTAAGCCCATCTATGGTTGATACATTTTCTATGCCGAGTGATGCTGCATACGCATCGTCAAGTTCGGGCTTAACCTTGATGCTGTTAACCTTTACCGTAAAAATAACATCAGCACCTGCAAGTTCTGTTGCACTGTAGTTATCAGGGAATTTAAGATTAAGATCTCTTGTTTCTCCTACCTGTGCACCTACAAGTCCGTCTTCAAAACCATCGATAAAAGTATGTGAGCCTATTGCAAGGTCATATCCCTCAGCTGTACCGCCATCAAATACCTCACCTGTATCTGCTCTTTTTCCTGAATAATCGATATTAACCGTATCGCCTTCCTGAACGGCTCTGTCGGTAACTTCAACCGTAGCCTTCATGGAAGAACTGATATACTGCA
Source organism: Butyrivibrio sp. AE3004 (assembly GCF_000703165.1). Taxonomy (NCBI): domain Bacteria; kingdom Bacillati; phylum Bacillota; class Clostridia; order Lachnospirales; family Lachnospiraceae; genus Butyrivibrio; species Butyrivibrio sp. AE3004. Next base: position 3,460,403 of record NZ_JNLQ01000002.1, on the reverse strand, counting down.
TATACTGTTCAACTTCTTCGTCGGAAACTTCGGGAGATTTTACTTCTATGGTAACCCCCTTATAATCTCCAAGTGTTACATACTTATCAAGATCAATGTCCTTAAGATATGCAGCATCTGTAGTATTCTCTGTCTTTGAACATCCGGCAAGCATACCTGCTGCAACTACTACAGCCGCCATGGCTGCCACAAATTTTTTCATAAATATTTACTCCTTAGTATAACTTCTATTTAAAAAAATAAACTTTTTTTATACTAGCACAGTTTCTACTTATGTTAAAGTATTTTGTTGCCTCTATCTCAATTCAATGTTAAAATACATTCTGCACGGCAATTTTTATGGAGTAGTAAATCTTTAGTTTTAGAATTTGGAGGAATGTTTTGAATCCGGTATTAATCGTATTTTTAGTAATCTTAGTTATACTGATAATTGCACTTGTCGTATTGACAATCCTTGGAAAAAAAGCACAAAAACGCCAGGAAGAACAGCAGGCTCAGATGGAAGCCATGAAGCAGAGCGTATCAATGCTTATCATTGACAAAAAGAGGATGAAGATCAATGAAGCAGGTCTCCCTTCCGCCGTATTGGAGAATACACCTAAGCTTCTTCGTCGTTCCAAACTTCCTATCCTCAAGGTTAAGGTTGGTCCTCAGATCATGAATCTTGTTTGTGATGAGAAAATTTTTGATTCCGTTCCTGTTAAAAAGGAAGTAAAAGCTGAAGTCAGCGGCATTTATGTTCTTTCCGTAAGAGGAATCCGCGGCGGCAATGCAGTTGTTGAAGAAAAGAAAGGCTTCTGGAAAAATCTTGTTTCCAAAGCTCAGGAAAAAGCAGGAGCAAAGCCTGTTAAATAATTTAAATTATAAATAACATTTAAAAGACCTCCTTCTCTGGTCTGTACATCACCAGAGAAAGAGGTTTTATTTTTTGTCTTAATACTGAAAAATCATTTTCAGCCTTCCGGAATTTCCTCTGCAGCAGTAGTATTATTGTTCTTCTGCGCCATATCATCAAAGCCTTTCATAACAGCATCATAGGTCTGTTTTGAAATATCGGGAAGTTCCTTTCCCCATGTCTTTGTGGCTTCCTTAAACCCTTTCTCAAAAGCTGAACGCATTTTTTCAATCTGATCGGGATCTCCGTCTGTAAGCGCATTAGCAAAATCCAGAATACGTTGTGAAGTCTGCTTAACTCCCCAATATCCGTCCTCAGAAATTTCTTCCTGCGCTTTTTTCTTAGCTGCCTCATCAATAGTAAAGTCGCCTTTTGCAAGGAATGACCAGATATCATCAGCCTTTCCTATTGCTACCCCCTGCTTTGACATCATCTGGGATACAATATCCTTCAGCTGATTCTGTCTATCCTCCAGATCTCTCTTTAGCATATTTACAACAGCTTCATTCTTCTTGTAGGTCTTGTTTGTAGATCCTAAAGCACCGATATTATCCGACTTTTCATATACCGCAGCCTTCTCAGTCTTCGCTGTTTCAGCGGTTTTTGCCGTCTTATCTTCAGATGTAGCTTCTGTGGCTTTTGCGGTCGTTGTCGGCTCGTAATACGTGGTGGTCTGGTCTAAACCTGTAACTCCGTTTACGCCCATATGAACTCCTTTTCTACGCCAAATTATCTGACGCCGATACGACTTGGTATGCCATGGCATACTTACAGTATTACTCATCTTATTTATCGACTGTTTTCAATTTAACATTAAGTATTTTTCTTATTCTTTTCAATTAAAATTATATTAAATTTATTCTTGCTTTAAGCCTTTGACAGGTAGTTATAAATAATTTATAAAGCGAACCTTTTTTATTCATTTCACTTATTTTGTGCTATTATACAAACAGCGAAAAACACCGCATAAAGGAACTTTTTGTATCCTGTTTTTAATTTCACTTTTCGGAGGATATATTTTTGATAACTAGAAAAGCATATGCAAAAATCAACCTTGGGCTTGACGTGATCGGAAGAAGAGATGATGGTTATCATCTTGTAAGAATGATCATGCAGAGCATTGATCTGTACGATGAACTTAGCTTTACCGAAAGAGATGATAATAATATCGTAATTACAGCTACAGATCCCAGAATTCCTACTGACGAGCATAATCTTATATGGAAGGCTGCCGATCAGCTAAAAACTCACTGCAACATTCCTCAAAAGGGAGTTACGATTCATTTGGAAAAGCATATTCCCATGGCTGCCGGAATGGCAGGTGGAAGTACTGACGCAGCAGCTACATATATTGCTTTGAACGAATTATGGAATCTCAATCTGAGTACAGAGGAGCTATGCAGTCTTGCTGTAAAAAAAGGTGCTGATATCCCTTATTGTATCAAGGGCGGAACTGCTCTTTCCGAAGGCATTGGAGAAGAGCTGACACCCTTACGCGATATGCCCTCATGCCATATTGTAATAGCTAAGCCGCAGCTTGATGTTTCCACAGCCTGGGCATACACAACTCTTGATTCGGCTCCTATTGAAGACCACCCGGATATAGATGGAATTCAAAAGGCCATAGAAGCACATGATCTCAAGGGAATCACTGACAGACTTGGTAATGTACTTGAGCCGATAACAGCAGGCAGATATCCTGTGATTGAGGAAATTCGCCAAATTCTTCTGGCAAATGGTGCTATGGGAGCACGCATGAGCGGTAGCGGCCCCACAGTTTTCGGTATATTTGAAAACAAGGCTCTGACAAATGCTGAAAACGCAGTAAAGGAACTTAGAAGCAGAGGTATAAGCCCCGAGCTCTTCATTACCAAACCCTTGTGATCAAAACATAAAAATACAACATTGAGGACATATATGAACGGAACAGTAAAAATTATCGGAGCTCATGATCACGGAGACGGAAAACCACAAATTATAAAGAATTTACAAAACGCTTTCTGTGAGCAGGATGGGTTAAATTACATAATCACATACACTGACAGGATGGATAGTGAAGACGATCACAGATCCGGTTCACCAAAAGCATCTTCCGTAACTACCCACAGACTTGAAATAGGTGAAGGGTATCTTCGAATGGTACAAACAGGTGACATAAATTCTGATCTTCTTTTCAGGTTAGGTGAAGCCTGGGACACCGATTACCAAACTCCCTATGGTCTTATGAAAATGACAGCTATAACACGTAATCTCATGGTAGAAATATCTCCAAAAAAAATAACCGCCCATGTACAGTATGAACTGCAAATGGACGGCGATAAAATTTCGGATTCAAAAGTAAGGATATCGTTTACTTTCGAGTAATATTATTTTACTGCTCCTATAATATCATTGATATCCTCTATTCCCTGTTCACTTAAGTAACGCTCTATTCCTTCTATTGTATTTATTGTTGCATAGGGGTCATGGAAGTTCATGGCACCCACTGCAACAGCAGTAGCACCTGCAAGCATAAATTCTATTGCATCCTCTGCGCCACAAATGCCTCCCATGCCTATTATCGGAATCTTGACAGCGCGAGATGCTTCATAAACCATTCTGACTGCAACAGGCTTTATGGCAGGACCTGAAAGTCCCCCTGTCTTATTTGCTATAGCAAAGGTCTTCTTATAAATATCTATTTTCATTCCGGTTATTGTATTGATCAGAGAAATGGCATCTGATCCCGCTGCTTCTGCCGCTTTTGCCATCTCTGATATACTGGTAACATTCGGACTTAATTTCATTATTATTGGTTGTTTTGCATGTTTCTTAATTTCTTTTGTAATATCATAAAGGGCATCCGGATTTTGTCCGAAAGCAATCCCTCCCTCCTTAACGTTAGGGCATGATACATTGATTTCAAGCATATGAACAGAATCTTCATCTGAAAGGCGCTCTACAACATCAACATAATCCTGTGTGCTTTTTCCGCAAACATTTACAATTACCTTTGTGTCATAATCCTTTAAAAAAGGCAAATCCCTCTCTATCATCACATCAATTCCGGGATTTTGCAGACCTATGGCATTTAGCATTCCCCCGTAAACTTCAGCTACTCTTGGTGTTGGGTTTCCCGGCCACGGAACATTGGCAACGCCCTTTGTAACTACCGCTCCAAGCCTGTTTAAATCAACGAATTCCGAATATTCCATTCCCGATCCAAAGGTGCCCGATGCAGTCATTACCGGATTCTTGAACTCAACTCCTGCTATATTTACTGATGTATTCATTATACTTTTCTCACCTCATCTATATATTGCAACTGTACTTTTTTATTTTTCAGAATTAATTCAAGCTCAGATTTCAAGGTCATCTGCATCAAAAACAGGACCGTCCGTGCAGATACGGGCATTATTTACATGTGAGTGCTCATCAATGTTTTTTGTCTTACATACACATCCAAGACAAGCTCCCACTCCGCAAGCCATACGTTCTTCAAGGCTGATATATGCTTTAGCTGAAATCTCTTTTGCATATGAAGCTACTCCTCTAAGCATCGGCATGGGTCCGCAGGCATAAATCACATCTGCTTTAATCCCGTTTTCCCTACAGGCATCAATTACATTGCCTTTGGTTCCCACACTGCCGTCCTCGGTTGCAATATAAAGATCCCCGTATTTACTAAACTCATCCGCAAGGAAAGTATCTGCATTTCGATATCCCATGACCATTTTAACGGACTTTGCTGCCTTTTTATCAAAAAGTTCCTTTGATAATCCCAAAAGCGGAGGTACACCAATTCCTCCACCGATAATAAGAACATCTTTTGCATCCGCTTTATCAGTAGGAAATCCGTTTCCCAGGATTCCAAGGATATCCACCATAGTGTTATCATCGTAAAGCGCAAACTCTGCAGTTCCGCTTCCGGCAATCCTGTAAACTATTCTCAGTGTCTGTTCAGATTTATCAAATTCACATATGCTAATTGGTCTTGGCAATAAAGTAGACTTATTCTTAGGATAAATTCCTATAAACTGACCGGGATTTGCATCCTCTGCAAGAACTGTTTTAAGCTTGAGATCCATTATCCCTTCTGCCAGCACTTTTTGTGAAATTACCTCTGCTGCTATTTTTTTCTTTTTTGGCATCTTCCGTTTTTCCTTTCAAATGAGTCGCTATAAATTCGGTTATTATTCTGTCATCCCTGATATACTATATTCCCACCGCAGATTGTAAAGTGTATTTTCCCGGGGAGTTCCTGCCCTGTAAAAGGGGTATTAGATGCTTTAGAGGCAAAATTTTCCGCCTTCCAGGTCTCTTCCTCCTTGAAAATAACAAAGTCTGCCGGGCCACCTTCATATATTCTACCTACAGGAAGCTCATTGTAAACAGTTTTATCAGAATTTCCTATTTCATTATCAGGTACTAATGCCATTAAGTCGTAAATGTCTGCCGGCTGGCAGGACATACGAGATAATAATGTCATCAAATCCATATATCCCTTATGCACAAGTTCTCTTATGCCCAGTCCAAGCGAAGTCTCAAGGCCAATTATTCCGCTGGGTGCTTTTGTAATCTCTCTTGATTTTTCTTCCTTTGTATGAGGAGCGTGATCTGTGGCAATGGTTTCAATCGTTCCGTCAGCAAGCCCTTCAATAATAGCAAGTCGGTCGCTCTCTTTTCTAAGCGGAGGATTCATCTTTGCCATGGCGCCAAACTCTGCTACAGCACTATCTGTAAGTGTGAAATGATGAGGAGTTGCCTCTGCGTGAATCCCGGTGCAGGTCTTTCTTGCCTCCCTTATCATGTCCACCGCTTCCTTTGTACTTATATGCTGTATAGTAATCCCGGCTCCTGTTTCCTCTGCAATCTTTATATCTCTCTTTACCATTGCGATCTCTGCATCTCTGCAAGAGCCCTTAATTCCCAAAGCCTCAGCAACTGTTCCCGCATTAATTCCGTTTTCCGAAATAAAAGAAGGATCCTCCTCATGAAGGCTTAACACTTTACCAAGCTTTGCAGCCTCATTACAGGCTGTTCTCATCAGGCTTTCATCAGTAATAGGCTTACCGTCATCTGTAAATAACACAACACCTTCCTTAAGGAGTGCTTCCATATCAGTAAGCTCTTTTCCGGCCATTTTCTTAGTTATGTTTGCACATGAAAAAACTCTTATTCCGGTTTTCTCCCCTTTTCTCAGGGCATATCTTATAGTTTCCGCATTATCCAAAGGCGGATTTGTATTTCCCATCATGACCACAGATGTAAAACCGCCTTTTTTTGCAGCCTCTGCACCTGTCATGATATCTTCTTTTTCTGTAAATCCGGGATCCCTGAAATGTACATGTGCATCAACAAGTCCCGGTGCAACGATCATTCCTCCCGCATCGATTTCATCTATTCTTAAACTTCCTTCAGTATCCGGTCTGCCGGTCTCATCTCCAATAATTGTCATGCTAAGGTAAGACAGAGCTTCAGTCGCCATATCGTCAAGAGTCCCGCAAAAGCCAATTTTTACTATTCTTCCGTTATTGACCAAAATATCTCTGAAGCCATCCAATCCGCTTGCCGGATCCATAACTCTTCCATTCTTTATCAGGAGCATATTGTTTTCCTTTTCTAAATTCTTTTAAATTTTCGTATTGTGGTATAATATAACATCATACTATATGTTAGTCGGAGATTCATTCATGATACGTCTTATTTTTGTTTTTTTATTTTTATTTGTATTCCTATTCTGCAGCATCTTTATACAGCTTGCGTTATGTGTTGTAGGTAAGTTCAATATGGAAGCCAAAAAAAGTATTTCGCTGAAAATTGTAAGTTGGGCTTTCAGATGCGTGGCATTCCTATCGGGTGCAAAACTCACTGTCATAGGAGAGGAAAATGTCCCAACCGACAGACCGGTCTTGTATGTCGGCAACCACAGAAGCTATTTTGATATAGTATTAAGTTATTCAAGAGTTCCGAGATTAACCGGGTATATAGCCAAAAAAGAAATCCTGAAAGTACCGGTTCTTTCGCAGTGGATGAAAAATATGGATTGTCTGTTCCTTGACAGATCCGATATCCGGCAGGGCCTTGAAGTCATTTTAAGTGCAATAGACAAAGTAAAAAACGGTATTTCAATCACCATATATCCTGAAGGAACAAGAAACAGGTCAGATGAAATGCTTCCGTTCCATAAAGGAAGCTTTAAAATAGCACAGAAGACCGGATGCCCCATTGTTCCTATGACAATCAATAATTCAAATGCGATTTTTGAGGATCATCTTCCTTTTATAAGAAGATCAAAGGTTGTTCTCGAGTACGGAAAACCCATTTATATGAACGAGCTTTCACCAGAAGATAAGAAAAACATTGAAACCTATTGTCACAATATAATTCAGGAAACATATCAAAAAAATAAGGCGTTAATTTAACGCCTTATTTTTTTGAGCTTAATTTGGCTGGCAATCAGCCTTTGCTGCCCTTGGAGCCTCCACCCAGCTTAACTCCTTCAAGAACGTTGGTCTCAAAAGAGAATACCAGCTTGTGGTTCTCTCGATCCTGTTTAATTGCAATTTCTATCATATCATCAAGAAGTTGTGAATACTTCTTTCCAAGAGGTTCCCACAGATAGAATGAAAGTGAGCCGGGTATTGTGTTTATCTCATTGAGATAAATTTTTCCGGTTTCCTCATCCAGCATAAAATCTATTCTGGATACGCCACTGCATCCAAGACACTTAAACGCATCCACAGCCATTCTGCGAACTTCAGATCTCTGTTCATCCGTTATGTTTGCAGGAATTTTTCTCTTAAGACTTGCCATACCCTTAGAGCCACCGGTCTTTGCACCACTCTTTGCTCCCTTGGCTCCGGAACCGCCTATATACTTATCCTCAAAAGAAAGAATTTCATCTGAGTTTATAGGTTCCTCACACTCGGAAGCCTCTGCTTCTTCATAGTCTCCAAGAACTGAACAGTTAATTTCCTTTAATTTAACAATAGCAGGCTCAACAAGGATTTTTCTTGAAAATTCAAAAGCAAGCTCTAATGCCTCAGAGAGTTCTTCCCTGTTTCCGGCTTTTGATATTCCAATACTGGATCCAAGATTTATGGGTTTTATAATAACAGGATATTTAAACGCTTCCTCGATTCTTCCCATAAGTGCGTCTGCATCCTCATAATCGGTCCAGGTATAGCACTTACAGTCAAGAACAGAAATACCATTATCCTTAAGTACGGTTTTCATAACGTACTTATTCATTCCTACTGCTGAAGAAAGCACGTCACATCCAACTACAGGAAGTCCCAGCGTCTGCAAAAATCCTGTAAGAACACCATCCTCTACATTTGTTCCGTGAACGATGGGAAATGCGATATCTACAGTTGTAACTACATTATTTCCGAATTTTTTCATGGGATAGCGGACAAGATTAACCTTATTTCCATCTTTTATCCAAACTACCTTTGTGCTCTTTTTAAGAAGTTCGGGAATATGTGTATACTCCTCGATCTTATCCATATCTTCACCAATATAAAAATCGTTCTCTTTGGTCATGTAAACAGGAATCACATCATATTTATCCTTGTTGATGTAACCTATAGCCTGTATGGCAGAGATAATTGAAATCTCATGCTCTGTGCTTTTTCCACCGAAGAGAACTGCCAGCTTTAATTTCAAAATTAACACTTCCTTTCAAATAACATCAGTTAAAAGTCATACATCAAAAGTATAGACTTATCTGTAAAAATTTCAACTTTTTTTATTTTCCGTACAAAGCAGAGCGATTGCAATAGGTGACGCAAATATTAAACAAAGTGCGTATCTGCTATAGTTCATGGGACTTACAATCAAAAACAGTGCGGATACAAACAAAGGAACAAGAATTATCATCTCCGGTCTGGACTCATATGTCCCAAGCATTTTCTTTCTGATTACTAAAACATAAAGCAAGTACACCGGTATCCAGAAAGCATAAATAACTGTCTGGAAAATAAGTCTGATAAACGGCGTTATTGTAACATTATAATAAAGAGAAAATGCTTTATCACCAAAAACTCTTGGTGTTATGGCATGGATTTTACCAAACATCCCCTCTGACTGAGGTATATCTCCAAAAATCTGTATCCCGGCTCCGGGAGCAAAGAAATTTCCGCAGATAGAAAATGTTGCTCTTAAGTAAACAATAGGATGTTTTATCCCCATTCTGAGCCAAAGCCCCAGATATTTCCTCATATCTTCATCAGTTGAATGGAGCCTAAAAGTATCCTTTACAGGATCTGTAGCGTCAAAGGAAAAATTTTCTTTTATTTTTTCGTAGTCAAGAACAGCATCTATTATTTGTTTATCTTCTTTTGTAAATTCTTCTTCATTGTCCCTGATAAGTCTTGCCGTCTGATGAAACAATGTTCCATACAGCTCCTGTTTCCCTCCGGGAAAAACATTGAGTGCAGGATATAAAAGCTTTGGGAAAACAATAAACCAGATGACTGCGCATAGTACTGATATCAAAAGAATCCTGCTGTCCTTTTTACGAATAAAAAGAGAAGCAATTCCGGTAAATAATGTTACAAAGACACCTGTATTAAGTGTTGTGCAAAGAAGCAAAACAATTATAAAGAAAACTATCCATGATTTTGCAGGTTTATCATCTTTACCCAAATAGTATCTGTATAGCACAAATATATATAGGATAAACAAAAGACTATGCATAGTGTTTTTCAGCATGCATATCATGTACATCGGAACAAAAGGCATAAACATAAAAAATACCCTTACAGACTTTATAATCAGTCTGCTCCTTGAATCCGCAGCATTTTCATGCAGAAAACACAATATTTCCGAGATTAAAAATGCTCCAAGGAGCATCTGGCATAATATGTACAATAAAAACCCGAGTGTCTCACTACCAAGAAGGGCCCCTGCCGCCACAAAAAAAGAAAAGATAAAGGTCGGAACAATAGGATGATGAGCATTTAAAAATACATTAACAGTTTCCTGACCTTTCACAAAACCAAAAGGTACAGGTGATACTCCGTCAAAAAAATCATTAACCTGATTCACGGTATCATAATTTGCCACCCCGGGAAGAAAACCCAAAAGATAAGGAATCCATGCGGCAAACATTGCTAATGCCGCCATGAAATGCGGGCTTTTCCTTTCATTACTTACTACATCTTTTTTAGCTTCATGCAAAAAGCACATAGCAATAATTCTCGTTGCAATAAAAAACAAAGCCATATACAACAAAAACAAAAATGCATATCTCGGAACATCATATCTGTTAAAAAAAAGATGATCTACAATAGCATTTTTATTGAACACTGCGATGAATGACATAATAACAGAAAAGGCAGCATCCATCGCTACCGCCTTTTCTCCTCCACCACAGATAGTCTCTTTTAAGTTAAGACCTCTTCTATGTTTCATATTTATTCCCTAATCTTCTTCCGGGATTATCAGAGATAATTATCCGGAAGATCATTTTCAAGCAGGATTACTTTTTGCTTTCCTGCATCTATTTCATACATCAGATCAGTCGCTTCCTTAAGGGCTTCCTTTACAAAGAGTCTGTCCTCTGAAAAGCCTGCTTCAAGTGCACCCTCTTTGATAGGCTTTGTATGATCTGTACCAACAAGGATTATATAATCAGCAACCTCAGCAGCCTGCTTTCCGAATTCCTTGTTATACTCAGCTTCCTTATCACCAAGCTCCACCATTCCCGGCGTTACCAGAATTTTCACACTATCCTCAAATTTAGCCAATGTATCAAGAGCACGCTTTGCACCCATGGGATTTGAGTTATAGGCATCATCAATTATGGATATGTTTCCATGCTTTTTGAGCTCTTGTCTGTGAGGTGCAGGCGTAATTCTTCTGACAGCCATCTTCAGTTTGCTCATGGGAATTCCCATTGTATGTGCCATTGCAATAGCCCCAACCACATTGGTCACATTATGTTCTCCAAGAAGCTTCATGGAAAAATCTGCCGTTTCTCCGTTTGGCGCAGTGACAGTAAATGATGCACCGTCTGAGGTGAATTTCACATTTGATGCACGATAATCACAGGCAGGGCTTGACCCGTATAATATAACATTTTTATGTCTTATATTATTTCTTATAAGTTCATTATCACCATTCGCAAATTTAAGACCCTGACTACTTTTCTCCTGAACGGCGTCAAACAACTCAAGCTTGGTATCCACAATATTTTCAATTGAATGGAAGGTCTCAAGATGCTGCGGTCCTATGGATGTAAGCATTCCGTCATCAGGATGAACTATATCAGTTATCTCTTTTATATCATGTACATGTCTTGCGCCCATCTCACAGATAAATATCTCGTGCATGGGAGTCAGCTGTTCACGGATTGTACGGACAACCCCCATAGGTGTATTGAAGCTCTCAGGTGTCATAAGTACTCTGAACCCTTCTGAAAGGAGCGTCCACAAATAGTACTTCACACTTGTTTTTCCGTAACTTCCTGTTATTCCGATTATTCTAAGCCCCGGATGCTCCTTAAGCATTCTCTGTGCATCATGGATAAACCAGTCATTTACCCTCTTTTCAACAGGCTTATTAATAAGGTTTGCAAGAGCAGTTATAAGCGGCATAAATCCAACAAAAATGCCCAGCAGTGAATAGGCTGCTATTCTTTTTCCGTTTGTCTCAACAGTAAAATTGGATACATTGTTTTTTGTTGCCAGAAAAATCCCGGCTGCTGCCTCCTTTGATGTCACAAAGAAGAATACTGATAATCCGACAAAAATCAAAAACAAGATCAGGTAGGTAACAAAAAGCCTCTGTATTCTTTTTGTTACAACAAACTTCTTTTTGGCTTTCTTCGGAATATACTGAAAAATCAGAAATACCAAAAATACCAGAGACAAGAGTCTTAATCCTCTTGCAAGCCTGTTGCTTCCTAGAAATGCCGTTATTAATGTAAGGCATAAATATCCTACGTGCAGACCGTATCTTTGCGGTTTTGCTTTAAGATACCTGAAGTATCCCTGAAACTGATAAGATGACAGCTGAAGCATATGTGTATAGTGTCTTAGTCCTAGAATCACTACTGCTATATATGCGATTAAATATACTATAGAAATAATTGTATTCATTACTTACCCTCGTCTGTAAACATAAGTATGCATTACATTTCAATATTTAAAAAGCTTCCCAAAATCTTATTATACATATATTGATTATCAAGGAACGAATAGTGGCCGGCTCCCGGTATAACTGCCAGTCCTGCCTCAGGCATAAGCTTTTCCATCTGCTGTCCGTCAGAAAGTGGTGTCGCAGTATCCTGATCTCCCCAAATGAGGAGCGCAGGCATCTTAACACTTGGCATGAAAGGCGCAAGATCCTCATTTACCACCTTAACAAGACTGTCTCGCATTATCGGAGATGCTGCCGCATAGTCTGCTGAACCAAACTTTTTCTTTAAATTCTCAAGAGTCTGCGGAAAAGCTTTGGCTATTCCTGTATTTACAAGTACACCCTTATAAAACTTATATCTCTTTGTTTTTCCGGATTGCTTTCCTGAAGGCACCGGTTTTATACCTGCGCTATCAGTCAGAATTACCCTTGGAATTTTAAATCCGAGTTCTTCTTCCGTTTTAGTGCCTATCATTTTAATTATTACTCTTCCACCCATTGAGTGTCCAAGAAACATTATCTCCTTTTCCTCAGGAAAGAGCTTCTTTATAAAATGTATAACAAAGTCAACGAAATCACTTACTTCCCATGGCTTATCGGGTTCGGCGCTTTTACCAAATCCCGGCATATCCATTCCTACTACATGATATTTTTTCGATGCAAACCTAAAAATACCATCGAACAGATCAACATTCGATCCCCAGCCATGCAGCAATATTAAAAGCGGCCCTATTCCTTCATCTCTGTAATTAATCTTTATACCATCAATTTCCGTATTCATATCTGTCCTCGTTTGTCATTAAGGATTATTCCTTTATCACACTGAGCATAAAAATAAACTTGGCATTTAAGAGGGGCTGGTTCATTATTCCTGTTCCCTCATCCGTATCCTTAAATGTCCGCTCGGTAGAATCCGTCACATAATTAATAGCTTCAGGATTTCTGCCCATCAGATAATGTGCGTGATTTTCAATAATAGTAGTATATTCATAATTATATATTATATGGTCTGTAATTGTTATCGTTCTCATATCATCAAGGAGTTTTTCATGATTTTCATCAGTCACCATATAAGCTGAACTCCTTGCAGCATTCACAATTGCTGTTGTTTTTTTCATCAAAAGCTTCATTATCCTGGAGCAAACATCAACATTAACCTTCTGACTTGTAGAAATATAAGTTATGCTCCCGAGAAAAACGTCCTCATTATCATTGAATAATGATTCAAACTTATCCGATTCAAAGTGGGTAGTCAGTACCTGCTCATAATTTGAAGCACCTGTAGCTCTGTACAGCTGTGCAGCCGCATAAAAAGCTTCCGCACTTTCCTTTACATTCTCTGTTCCTGCATAAAGACTATATGCCCTGTCTGCACATTTAAGACATGTGGTGGCAAAATCAGGATCATAGCTCTGATACAGATAACTAAAGTCAGAAAGTAGTGTTGCAAACCTGATGGTAGCTTCCATGGTTATAGGTGTAACCTCCACGTCAGCCTGCATAAGATCTGCGCCTTCATCTCTTACCGTAAGAGCAGCACCATATACTCCCCCTGTTCTCTCATCCTGCATCTTTATAAGCCAGTCAACTTCATACTTTACTTCATCAAGTATATCAGGTATTCCGTTACCGCTTTCAGGTATCCCTGAATCATCTGAAATCGCATCCGGATTCATCTCATATGCAAGTAAAAGATTCTGCGCTATTTTACAGCCCGTTACCGAATCTCTGTCTGCCCCGGCACTCAGGTGCCATCCTCCCGATACATCTATTGTCTTGGAGGGATCCTCCTGAAGATGTGCTTTTCCTAGATGGCATGATGCATGAGCATCCTCACCCGCCAGTTCCTCTGAAAGTGCCATGCCGCATCTGTTTTTATAGTATGTCTTACAAGCTTCATTAAAAATTCCATCATACAGATTGTTCTGAATTCGGAATGCGTAAGAGCTTCCTATCTTATCGGCATATATATAATATTCTCCGTCTTCGATAAGATCTGTAAAATACCCTTCCTTTATCTCATCACCATCATCAGTATGATTTGTCGTACGCATCTGCCCCGTATATTCAAGTTCATTATCCAGATTAAATATGTAAAAAACATCCGGAAGATCCTTGCCTTTAAAGATTACCGACTTTTCAGCACCTGTCCTGTATCCGTTCTGATCCACAAGAGCACTTGGTATACTTAAAGGAACGTCATATACGACATTTAGAGCAGGCTCGCCTCCTTGCGCATCCTGCTCTGTTGTCACATTATCATTTCCTGCGGTTTTAGCACATCCACATGCCAGAACTGCCATAGTCGACGCTGCAAAGAGCGCCGTAAATCTTTTAAGCCTTGTATCTATCATTTCTTGCCTGCGCGATTATAATTTATCAGACATCCATCCAAAATGATCTCGCGTTCATTATCGGTAAGATCTCCAAGAGTCATTGTAAACTCTGTCATCTTTCCGTCTGAAACTGCAACAGCCTTTATCTCATCTGCCTTCTGTTCCACAGCATTCCTGATTTCCGGAAGGAAGATATAATCAAGATTTTTAAATGGAAGCTCACCTTCTTTGATCACAAGCGGAAGCATTCCCCAGTTAATAAGATTTGAACGATATCTCTTTGTTGCATATTCATTTGCAACGTTTGCCCAACCGCCAAGTACCTTCTGACATGAAGCTGCCTGCTCTCTTGCCGATCCATCGCCCGGCTTAACAGCAAATATGGTAGAGCCTATACCTGTGTTTTCTGCAGTAATGCCCTCGTACTTAGTCAAAAGAACCTTGACTGTATCGGAGATTTCTTCAGTCATCTCTGTAAATGACTTACTCTCGCGTCTCTTGAGTTCTTCGCCATAAACCGCTTTTGCACGTCCTACATACTCAGGATCCTTTCTTGAAAGAGTAAACTCTGCAAGGCCGAGAGGATTTGATCTGTAGGAAGATGTTTCTCCCGAAGGAATAAGCTCATCTGTAGTTGTTACCGGATCATGTATCTCCGAAACAACCTTAAGGAGAAGGTTATCAGTAAGCGCTACCATCTTAGGCCAGTCCTTAATGTTGGGACCAAACTGAAGCTCAGCGCAAGGGTCAGCCACTCCGTGAGAATCAAATACGCGATTAGCATATATTTCCTTATCAAAGTGATATGTATATTTATTGAATTTGCCATCGAAATCAGTAGCAGGTGTAAGCACGCCCTGATTAGCAGCTGTAGCAGCAATTGATCTTGCGTCCATAAGCGCAACGGATGCAATCTGTCCACTCTGTACCTTTGAGCCTTCACGGTTAGGGAAGTTTCTGGTTGAATGACGGATACTGAACGCATTATTAGCAGGAGTATCTCCGGCACCAAAGCAGGGTCCGCAGAACGCTGTCTTAAGAATAGCGCCTGTCTCAAGGATCTTTGCTGCAACACCGTTTTTCACAATTTCCATGAAAATAGGTGTGGATGCGGGATATACGCTAAGAGTAAATCTGTCATTTCCTGTAAATCTGCCCTCAAGGATATCAGCTGCAGCGCAGATATTTTCAAATCCACCGCCGGCACATCCTGCGATAACACCCTGATCAACCATGAATTTACCATCTTTTATCTTACTCTGAAGAGAATACTCAATCTTATCGCCAAAGCTTACCTTCGCACGTTTCTCAACATCTGCGATAATATCCTCAAGATTAGCATTAACCTCCTCAATCTCATATGTATTGCTGGGATGGAAAGGCATAGCTATCATAGGCTTTATTGTAGAAAGATCTACCTCAACAACACCATCGTAATAAGCAACATCACCGGGCTTAAGCTCCTTATAATCACCGCTTCTACCATGAATATCATAGAAATTCTTTATCTCATCATCAGTCTGCCAGATTGAGGACAGGCAGGTTGTCTCAGTAGTCATAACGTCGATTCCGATACGGAAATCGGCACTAAGATTCTTAACACCGGGTCCAACAAATTCCATTACTTTATTTTTTACATATCCATCACCAAATACCTTACCGATGATCGCAAGTGCAACGTCCTGAGGACCTACGCCATGCATGGGTTCACCTGTCAGGTAAATAGCCACAACGCCGGGCATACTAATATCGTAAGTCTGATTAAGAAGCTGTTTAACGAGCTCCGGACCACCTTCACCCATTGCCATTGTTCCAAGGGCTCCGTATCTTGTGTGTGAATCCGATCCAAGAATCATTCCGCCTCCGGTTGCAAGCATCTCTCTTGCAAACTGATGGATAACTGCCTGATGAGGCGGTACATAAATTCCGCCGTATTTCTGAGCAGCTGTAAGACCATACATATGATCATCTTCATTTATGGTACCACCTACTGCACAAAGTGAATTGTGGCAGTTTGTAAGTACATAAGGAATAGGAAATTTCTCAAGTCCTGACGCACGTGCAGTCTGAATAATTCCAACATAAGTGATATCATGGCTGGTAAGCTTGTCAAATTTTATCTCAAGTTTGTCCATATTGCCGGAAGTGTTGTGACTACTTAAAATCCCATAAGCTATCGTGTTCTTCCTGGCTTCTGCCTTGTCAACCTGTTTGCCGCTCTTTGCCTGGACTGCTTCACCGGCACCGGCTGTGTCGGGTATAAGTTCTGTTCCGTTAACTAAATATGCACCACTATCGTACGTTTTAACCATTGAATTCCTACCTTTCCTGCTAAAATAATCTACTCCCACGTATTATACTTTAATATACTAAATTTGTGTATCTTTTTTAAATGCAGATATTTCTAAAAATACAGTTAATATTTCTGCATCTTTTATGAAAAAATAAATAATTAAGCCGGTTGGTTTTTTGCACCAACCGGCTTAAGTTTTATTTGGTCATATCAAGTTTATCGATGTGCCATATCTCATCAACATATTCTTTAATTGTTCTGTCAGATGAGAACTTACCACAGGAAGCTGTATTAAGGATAGCCATCTTGGCCCATTTCTTTCCATCCCTGTATGCTTCCGATATTGCTCTTTGAGCCTCAATATATGACTCGAAATCCTTCAGAATAAAGTACTGGTCAGCTTTATTTGAGTTAACCGTATTAAGAAGAGAATTGAACAGCGGTCTGAAAAGCTCTCTATCCTGTGAATACGTTCCGTCAACAAGGTGATCCAGTGTCTTCTTTACATTAGGGTCCTTATTGTAAATATCTCCGGGATTGTATCCTCCGTTCTTTTCATATGCGATAACTTCTTCTGAGGTGAGTCCGAAGATAAACATATTATCCTCTCCTACCTCTTCAAGCATCTCAACATTTGCACCGTCCAGTGTGCCAAGTGTAATTGCTCCGTTGAGCATCATCTTCATGTTTCCTGTTCCGGATGCCTCTTTACTTGCGGTTGATATCTGTTCTGAGATATCTGCTGCAGCAAAGATAAGCTCAGCATTGGATACCTTGTAATCTTCAATGAAAACAACCTTTAGTTTACCCTTTATATCAGGATCATTATTTACAACATCCGCTACGGAATTTATCAGCTTTATTGTAAGCTTTGCAGTCTGGTAACCAGCTGCTGCCTTTGCGCCAAATATATATGTCTTTGGTGTATAATCCATATCCGGATGAGCTTTCAAAGTGTCATAAACATACATTACATGAAGTATGTTAAGGAGCTGTCTCTTATACTCATGAAGTCGTTTTACCTGAACATCAAATATGGAAGTAGGATCAACTTTAATTCCATTGTGCTCCAGGATATAAGCAGCCAGACGTTTCTTGTTTTCCAGCTTGATCTCCATGAATTCTTTTTGTGCCTTCTTGTCGTCAGCAAGCTTCTTTAAACCTGCTATAAGGGAGAGATCCGTTATCCAGTCTTCTCCGACCTTTTCGGTTACCCAGTCTGCCAGAAGCGGATTAGCATGCATAAGGAAACGTCTCTGTGTAATTCCGTTTGTCTTGTTGTTGAACTTTGCAGGATACATTTCATAGAAGTCCTTAAGTTCTCTCTTCTTAAGAATTTCCGTATGAAGTCTTGCAACACCATTTACGGAATGTCCTCCAACGATGGCAAGATGCGCCATTTTTACCTGGTTATCATAGAGAATTGCCATGCTTCGGATCTTGCTCTGTACATCGATGCTTGGAAGATTTGAATACTGCCTCATGATCTGATCTACAAATCTTCTATTAATCTCATCCACAATCTGATAAATTCTGGGAAGCAGTCTCTGGAAAAGGTCGATAGGCCATTTTTCAAGAGCTTCAGCCATGATTGTGTGATTAGTATAGCAGCAGGTCTTCATAGTTACATCCCATGCAGTATCCCACGGGAGATAATATTCGTCCATAAGAAGTCGCATAAGTTCTGCCACTGCAACTGTAGGATGAGTATCATTTAACTGAAAAACAGCTTTTTCATAAAACTTGCTGATATCATCATGGTGTCTTAAATATCTCTTAAGTGCAGTCTGAACAGAAGCAGAGATAAAGAAATACTGCTGTTTTAACCTCAGTTCCTTACCTGCTATATGATTATCATTCGGATAAAGCACCTCACAAAGCTGACTTGCAAGATTTTCCTGCTCAACAGCTTTCTGATAGTCGCCCTTGTCAAATGAGTCAAGCTCAAAACAGTTAATAGGCTCAGCATCCCAAATTCTAAGAGTATCTACCACTCCGTTACCGTATCCTACAATCGGAAGATCATAAGGAACAGCTCTGACAGACTGATATCCCTCCTGACGGAATATGTTTCTGCCTCTGTCATCCACAAATACGTTTACATATCCGCCAAACTTAACCTCTTTTGTATATTCGGGGCGTCTAAGTTCAAAGGGATTACCATATTCAAGCCAGTTATCCGGTGCTTCAACCTGATAGCCATCCTTAATCTTCTGTTTAAACATTCCATATTTATAGCGTATACCACAGCCATATGCCATATACCCGAGGGAAGCCAGAGAGTCAAGGAAGCATGCTGCAAGTCTTCCAAGGCCACCATTACCAAGGGCGGGATCCGGCTCCTGATCCTCTATTACATTAATATCCACCCCAAGTTCATCCAGCGCTTCTTTTACAGGTTTATATGCCTGCAGATTGATAAGGTTGTTTCCCAATGCTCTTCCCATGAGAAATTCCATTGACATGTAGTAAACAATCTTGGGATCCTGTTCGTTGGCAGCCTTCTGGGTTGTCATCCAGTGATCAACGATTGCATCCTTTATGGCATAAGCAGATGCCTGGAATATTTCCTGTGGATTAGCTTCTTCAATTGTCTTGCGATACAACGTTTTTACATTATATAAAACGCTTCTTTTAAAAAGTTCCTTATCAAACGGTAATGATTTTTTCTTCATATTTTCCTCCTCTAAGAAACAGTCGAATACATTCTCATTATAACGTAATATCGCTCATAAAACTAGCAAAAGCGACAAAAAAACATAATCTAACTTGTGAAAAATAGAATATTTGATTATAATGCGAAGTGTAATGTATGATTAATTTCATACAGTAATTCTAATGTTTAAATTTTTATTTAAGAAAGGGAGAAAAACATTATGAAGAAGTTACTTGCAATGATGCTTACAGCATCACTCACATTCAGCCTTGTTGCTTGTGGCGGATCATCTGCAACAACTGACACTGCTGACACAGCTGTAGAGGAAACATCTACAGAAGAGACTTCAGAAGCTGCTGACACAACAGAAGCTACTGAGGAGACAACCGAGGCTGCTGACACAACTGCTACATCTGACAAAAAAATCGCAATGATCACAGACTCAGGAGACATCACAGATATGTCTTTCAACCAGACAACATACGAAGCTTCAAAGGCATTTGCTGAAGCTAACAGTGTTGACTATCAGTACTACAAGCCCACAGAAGACTCTGATGAGGCTCGTATCGCAGCTTTCAACAACGCTGTTGCTGATGGCTTTAATGTAATCATCGTTCCCGGCTATCTTTTCGCTGGCATGATCGCTAACGTTGCTGAAGCTAACCCCGATGTTACAATCATCGCTCTTGACTGCTCAGAGGGTGACTTCGAAGGTGCTGGTATGCCTACACTTCCTGAGAACGTTTGCTCATTCACATATCAGGAAGAGCTTGCCGGTTACATGGCTGGCTACGCTGTAGTTAAGGAAGGCTACAAGAAGCTTGGTTTCCTTGGCGGTATGGCTGTTCCTGCTGTTATCCGTTATGGTTTTGGTTTCGTTCAGGGCGCTAACGATGCTGCAAAGGATCTTGGCAATGCCGGTGACGTTGAAGTTAACTATGTATACGGCGGACAGTTCTACGGTGATGAATCCATCACAGCTACTATGGATACATGGTATCAGGGTGGCACAGAAATCGTATTCGCTTGCGGCGGTGGTATCTTCTCATCAGCTTGCGAAGCTGCTATCAAAGAAGGCGTTAATGGTAAGGTTGTTGGTGTTGACGTTGACCAGTCAGGCACAATCGATGGTCAGTATGGTGTTGAAGGTCTTTGCGTAACATCTGCAATGAAGGGTCTTGCTGCAACAGTTAATTCAACTCTTACAGATCTCTTCGCCGGTGATTGGTCAAAGCACGCTGGCAAGATTGAGAACCTTGGTCTTGTATCAGGCGATGATGTATCACTTAACTATGTACAGCTTCCTACAGATACATGGACAATGACAAACTTCACAATTGATGATTACAAGACACTTGTTGCTTCTATGTATTCAGGTGACATCACAGTTTCAAGCGATATCGAGGCTATGCCTGCTACAGATATCAAGGTTACTGAGTTTGATAACATCCACTAATTTATAACTTACCAAACTCTATTATTTAATAACCGACTGATTTTTTAAGGAGTTGACACACAAAAGCGTGTCAACTCCTTTTATTTTGTTTATATTCTTCATTAAATAATGTGATTGTACTAAATTAATGTCTTTTATGATAAAATTATTCTATAAATCACTTAATATAGAAAGGTGTGCCCTATGGAAGATTATGTAATTGAAATGTTGCATATCACTAAGAAATTCCCCGGCATAATTGCAAATGATGATATTACTTTGCAGTTAAAGCGCGGAGAGATCCATGCACTGCTTGGTGAGAACGGTGCTGGAAAATCCACTCTGATGAGCGTGCTTTTTGGCCACTATACCCCTGAGATGGGTGTTATAAAAAAAGATGGCAAAGAAGTAAAAATCAATAATCCGAATGATGCTACAGCACTTGGCATAGGAATGGTCCATCAGCATTTCATGCTCGTTGATATTTTTTCAGTACTTGATAACATTATTCTTGGTTCGGAACCAAGCAAATTTGGTTTCCTCACCAAGGCAGATGCAAGAAAAAAAGTTATTGATCTGTCGAACAAATACAATCTCAAGGTAGATCCCGATGCACTGATCGAGGATATTACCGTCGGAATGCAGCAGCGTGTTGAGATTCTCAAGATGCTTTACAGGGATAATGAGATTCTTATTTTCGATGAGCCTACTGCTGTCCTCACCCCTCAGGAAATTGATGAGCTCATGAAAATCATGAAGGATCTTGCAGCTGAGGGAAAATCTATTCTATTTATAACCCATAAGCTAAATGAAATTATGGCAGTAGCTGACAGATGTTCTATCCTTAGAAAGGGTAAATACATCGGAACCGTTGATGTAAAGAACACCACAAAGGAAGAATTGTCTTCAATGATGGTAGGACGTAACGTTAAATTTGCGGTTGATAAAGCACCTGCTCAGCCAAAAGAAGAAGTTCTTAAAGTTGAAAACGTATGTGTAAAGAGTAAGCTCCACAACAAAGACTCTGTTCACAATGTTTCCTTTAATGTGCGTGCTGGAGAAATAGTATGTATCGCAGGTATTGATGGTAACGGTCAAACAGAATTTGTCGGTGCCCTTACTGGCCTTGACGACATAGAAAGCGGTAAGATAACTCTATGCGGAGATGATATTACCAAAAAGTCCATCAGATACAAGAGTACCCATGGAATCAGCCACATTCCCGAAGACAGGCATAAGCACGGTCTGGTTCTTGACTACACACTTGAAGAAAACATGATTCTTCAAAGATATTTCGAGCCTCAGTTTTCCAGCAACGGAATTCTTAAAAAAGCTGAAATGAGAAAATACTCTGACACGCTTGCTGCCAGGTTCGATGTCCGCTCCGGTCAGGGTGCCACTACAATTGTACGTGCTATGTCCGGTGGTAATCAGCAGAAGGCAATCGCCGCAAGAGAAATAGACAGAGAGCATAAACTCCTTATTGCTGTACAGCCCACAAGAGGTCTTGATGTAGGTGCTATAGAAAATATCCACGAGGCTATCGTTAAAGAACGTGATTCCGGCAGCGCTATTCTCCTTGTTTCTCTGGAACTTGATGAGGTTATGAATCTCTCAGACAGAATACTGGTAATGTATGAAGGTGAAATAGTCGGTGAAGTAGATCCCAAGACAACCACTCTTCAGGAACTTGGTCTTTACATGTCAGGCGCAAAACGTGATACGAGAAAGGAGGCATAACCGTGGAAGAGAAAAAAAGTTTTTTTCAAAACCCTGGATTTCAGACACTTTTAGCTTCCGTTCTCTGTGCTGTATTAGGTATTATCCTCGGCTATATCATCTTACTTATGATGAACCCCGAACACGCAGCTGAAGGTATGTTTGCGATTCTGAAAAACTTCTTCAAATATGCAAATAACAAAACCAATCTTATGTATTACTTTGGATCCACACTTGTTAAATCGGTTCCGGTAATACTTTGTGCAGAAGCAATTCTGTTCGCTTACAAAACCGGTCTTTTCAACATCGGATGCGCAGGTCAGTATACAGTTGGAATTATCGCAAGTCTTTATACTGCTCTGGCACTTCAGTGGAACTGGTTTTTCTGCCTGCTTGCAGCTATAGCTGCAGGGGCTGTTTGGGGTGCTATATGCGGATTCTTCAAAGCATATTGCAACGTAAACGAAGTTATTGCAGGAATCATGCTTAACTGGATATCTCTCTATATCTGCAACATCATTCTTGGCAATAAAATTTGTATGAACACTACAAAATCAGAGACCTACGATATAGGAGGAAAAAATCCGGCCGGTCTTCTTCCTACATTCATTGCAGATTTCTTCGGTAAAAATAAGTATGTTACAATTGCTGTTCCTCTTACAGTTATTGTTGCTATCGTAATACTTTTTGTACTTAATAAAACAACCTTTGGTTACGAATTAAAAGCAACCGGTCACAGTAAAGATGCTGCAAAGTATGCAGGAATGAATGCAAAAAGAAATGTCATTCTAAGTCTTGTCATTTCCGGTGCTATTGCAGGTCTTGCAGCAGGTCTTTACTACCTTACAGGAATTGAGCATTATAAGATTGCTTCCTCAGTACCCGGCATGGGCTTCTCCGGAATAGCTGTAGCATTCCTCGGAGGACTCAATCCTATAGGTTCAATCTTTGCAGGTTTCTTTGTTGAGTACATAACCCTTGGAGGTCAGTATCTTAATACAAATTATTACAATCCTCAGGTTGCGGATCTGATGATTGCCATCATTATTTATCTTTGCGGTTTTGTTCTTTTCTTCAAGACAATTATAACAAAGCCTGTCAGCACCCCAGGAACAACATCTGTTCCTCCCAAATCTGACGATAAAACCGATGCCGCTGACAATACGGCTGACAAGAAGGAGGTGTGAGTATGGGATTATTAATTCAGTACACACTTATTTTCTCCGCTGTATTGATCCTTGTCGCTCTTGGCGGTATGTTTTCTGAGCGAAGCGGAATTATCAACCTTGGTCTTGAAGGAATCATGGTTTTCGGAGCAATGTCAGGAGCCATGGTAATGGTTCTTCTTCCTGCAGGCACACCCAAGGCTACTCTCATTTGCCTGACACTCCTTGCTGCCGCTGCAGCAGGCATGGTTTCATCATTACTTATTGCTGTTGCATGTATAAACTTTAACGCTGATCAGACTCTTATCGGTACGGCTCTTAACATGCTGGCTACCGCAGCTGCTACTGTTATTGTAAAAGCATTTAACACTGCCCGTTCAAACGGAACTGATTTCTCTGCTAAGCTTGATTACGTAAAAGGTCACGATGCTTTCGTATTCAATCTTTTCGGGATTCAACTTAGCTGGTTTGTAGTCGTAGCTGCTATTCTTCTGATAGTCGCAATCATTATGTTCTACAAAACAAAGTTTGCGCTCAGACTTCGTGCATGCGGTGAACATCCTCAGGCTGCCGAATCAGTAGGTATCAGCGTGTATGCCATGAGATATTCGGGAGTTCTTATTTCCGGTTTTCTTGCAGGAATCGGAGGCATTATTTATATTGCTGCCGCAAACTCAACCTGGCACTTTGATTATGGTGTTGCAGGCGCCGGCTTCCTATCACTTGCTGTTATGATCTTTGGTCAGTGGAAACCTGAAAGAATTGCATGGTCAGCTATATTGTTTGCAGTCTTCAGATCACTGTCAAACGTTTATATGGGAATTGGTTTCCTGCACGCACTTCCGATTTCCGGAACCGTATATAATATTATGCCTTATGTGATTTCACTACTCGTACTTGCATTTACTTCCAAGAATTCACGAGCACCTAAAGCAGAAGGTATCCCTTATGATAAGGGCCAAAGATAACAATACTTATGGTTATCCCGGTTTTTAGCAAATAGCTGACCGGGATATCATTTTCAAAAAAAGGAGATAAATATGGATATAAAAGAAATACTTAACCACTGTGATCATACACTTTTAAAACAGGAAGCAACCTGGGATCAGATAAAGGAAATCGCCGATGATGCTATCAAATATAATACTGCATCAATCTGCATTCCTCCCTGCTATATCAAAAGAGCGAAAGATTATGTGGGTGATAAGGTTCAGCTTTGCACAGTAATAGGCTTTCCTAACGGTAACATGACAACCGCTACAAAGGTTTTTGAAACAAAAGATGCTCTTGAAAACGGAGCAGATGAAATAGATATGGTTATCAATATTGGTGAACTCAAAGCTAAAAATTACGATTATGTGCTTAATGAAATTAAGGAAATCAAAGCAGCCTGTGGAAATAACATCCTCAAAGTAATCATTGAAACATGCCTTCTTACCGATGATGAAAAGATTAAAATGTGTGAACTTGTAACAGAAGCCAAAGCTGATTATATAAAGACTTCTACCGGTTTCTCAACCGCAGGTGCCACATTCGATGATATTGCTCTTTTTGCTAAGCACATCGGTCCTGACGTAAAGATGAAAGCTGCAGGTGGAATCGGAAGCATAGCTGATGCTGAAAAATTCATGGAGCTTGGCGCCGACAGACTTGGAACTAGCAGAATCGTAAAAATCGTCAAAGAAGAAAACTTACTTTAAAGCATAACAAAATCCCCGAAGCATCTGCTTCGGGGATTATTAACATGCTTATTTAATTAACAAATCCGGGTTTTCTATACCTTCTTCACGGTTAATTCCTAATTCATCAACCTTTTTTATAATCTGCTTTACAGTGTAATTCCACAGATCAACAGTTGGATTCGGTACATAGTGAACACCATTATTATCTCTTGCTCTGACATGCTTTTTTGTATAAGAGTAAAGATTTATGGTTTCCACATCATTCTTTTTGGCCCATTTATTTAAACCCTTATTAAATCTCTGCATGATTCCATCATTATAATAAAGGCAATCACCCAAATCTCCAAGTTTTCCGTTATCCGAAAAACCAATGGTGCATAGAACCAGATTCAGGTCTTTCTTCTTATTCAGCTTTTTGTACAAAGAAGAATACTTATCAAAATTACCATGGTCATTTGCTCCCATCCAGGAAACTACGACATCATATTTTTTTAAATCTACCTTTTTCAGAGTCTTTTTAAGGTATCCGCAAGTAGCACCATCCTGTGCATAAACAGTGATATTGTTATATACCTTCCCATTTATTTCAGATTTTTCGGCGCTAAACATATCCACAGTTCTCGAGTCTCCGATAAATAGCACCTTCACATTTTCGTCAATGCATGCTTTCACATACTTCTTCTGTGATGCAGCTTTTGAGGAAATCGCAAAATCCGTGCTTGAAGCAGCTAAAAAGCTTGCACATAAAATAATCGATAGAAAAATAGTGACTTGTTCTTTGACTTTTCGAAATACCTTGTTCCTCATCATATATCTTCTCCCAACACTCAGAAACCAGCAAATTAGAATATCTGCTATTAAAGAATCCCTACATATAAAGTGTAAAATACAAAAGTGAAGATATACTTTAGTCGGACTTAAGGATAAATAAAAAACTATAAAATTTTTGAACTCAATAATAAAGAATTTGATTTATAAATTACGTGATTCATAAATTCATTGATATTTTCTTAATAAATACATATATGCAGAATATTGCCGTCAAATATAAGCTGTTCATCCGAATATGTATCCCAGTTTATGCCTTTAAAATAATCTAAGAGCTTAGGATCCGGCTCGCCCTCCTTATATTGTGTTCCAAGGTAATAATTAAGCGAATATGTCCTGCTCCAGCCCGTAGCCTGCGCCCTGACGCTGGTGGTTGTTTTTTCATATCCGGAATCCTGCCAGCATCTTGCCATATCACTGTAGTAGCAAAGTGTATCAATGGTATTACCCGTCTCATGCTCGTATTCTTTTATTTTTTCACCGATTATATTACACAGATAAAGGTCCGCCTGATTACATCTGTATCGCTCGATGAAACACTTCTGAAATACCGTATATTCCGTCAATAATAATGATGCAATAAGAAGATATGAAAAAATCTTTATGGCATTTGATGCCCTTCCCCTACTAATATCATTTTGTGATTGGCCAAGGACATAGACAAGAATCATGCCAAAAAGCGAACCATAGCTGTAAATAACTCTAGGAGAAACATCCGAATTATTAAAAAAAATCACTGCAAAGCTTATTACTACGCATCCTAAAGTCATATATCCTATACACAAAAAATGCTTTAGACGGCACTTTTCACATAGCGCAAGGAAAAGAATTACAATGATAGCCAGAATCAATAGCCATACACCGAAGCTTCCTTTACCAAGATAGGAAAACTCCTCCATGCTTATACCTTCTATAGAATCAAATACAGCCAAGGCCGCTTCCTTAAGGCTTTCTCTTTGTGATAGCCTTTCCACAGGATACACAAATCTGGCAAGTAAAAATGCCACTAACATTGGAATGGCATACATAAAGCCTATATAAATATTTTTCTGTATGAATTTTTCTGTATTTAAAGCTATGACAACAATACAGAGAACTACATACAGCGAAATCAGAGTCTGATACATAAGTACTGAAATCAAAAGACTGACAAGGACAATTACCGATAAAATAGCTTTCTTTTTAGCCGTATATGTCTTCTGCCTGCTATCTTCATTAGTAAAAAGTTCTGCAGTAAGTGAAAAAGCAAATACATTTAAAAATATAACAAAGCAGAACATTCCTTTTTCAATAAACAAGAAAAAATCTACAAAGAAAGGATTTACTATAGTAATAAACGCGATAAAAACCGAAAGAGTATCGCCTTTTACATATTTTTTTATAACAGATGAGAGAAAATATACAGATAGTCCCAAAAACAAAAATGCGGTCAAATATGAGATCTGATATTTAAGCCCTGCTGAAAGATGAAATTGTTCTATAACGTAATACAATAACCCCTGAAGAACCCTCCCGTTATCATATACCTTAACTTTCCAGTTATCATCCATCATAAGCGCAGCATAAGAGTCAGTGGCATATTCTATAGTTCTGTCTATACCAAAATAAACAAGCACAAATATATATGCACATATGATCCTTTCTTTATTTTGCTTAAGTGTTTTCAGAAATTCCATAAACTCCTCCGGCCCATCTAACATTAAAAGAATTATTATGATGTAGGTGCCAAAAGTCACATTTATACGTGACCTTGACATGTATTTTGAACATTGATAACTGAATAAAACTATGTTTGATGACAGATTTCCTTATTGAGGAGCATATTCATCCCCTTTATTACCGTCATTCCATAACCAATGCCCGGCATTTCGATTTACCTTTAATAAACCGCATCAGTTTGGCGAAATTTTGGGCACCAACTTTAAAGCCAAAGCGGTATTTTGTCTTTAGCTTTCCACGGACAGGCATTTTATCAACGCCATATTTATTTCTGAGGATTGACGGTGAAGTCTCTACACCGTTCCTGATTCTGCCGATTTTATTTCTGGTATCATCATCCAGAATCTCCAAAGATCCTAACAAACGTTTTCTGGAGTTTAAGGATATAACCATTGTGGCAGTCCGCTTCTTCAGCTTCGGATTGCATTCACATCGGTGCGGACAGTTTTCACATGTTTCTCTTGTGAAAGATACTCGTGCGCTGTTTGTCTGTTTTATGTAAGAAGTGCTCTTTGGAACATTTCCAGCAGGACATTTTGATACCGTACCTTCAGTTGTGATCTCAAATTCAGCAAGTATAGGATTTGGTTGTTTACCAATAAGGCCTGTTGAGAAAACTGCAATGCCTTTTTTAGCAGCCTGCATTTTTATCTCATGGCTGTCATAAGCTCCATCGGTTATAAGCGCTATAGCTTCAGGAGATTCTTCCTGGTTGTCGATGTATTCCTTGATGAATGATGCATCACTTCTGGTATTCACATCATACTGGTAGTCTGTGATAATGGATCCATTTTCACCAACAGTTTCTGTGAGATTGGCTACATATCCGCGGTGCTCTTTACCAGCCTTACTTCTGAAGGTTGCCTCCGGATCAGCTGGATTCTGAAGAATAGTGGCATTCATTTCACCTTTATCTTTCGGAATGATATGGCCATTGCCATCATCCTTGGTCTGTTCTGAGATTGCTCTTTCAAGCAGTTGATAGTCAGTGGTTTCTCCATGGGTATCCTTACATGTTGGAAGAAGTTTGACCGCATCATCGATTACTTTTTGAATCCGTTCTGACTGAGGGATATCCTTTTCGTAATATACGA
Organism: Butyrivibrio sp. AE3004; assembly: GCF_000703165.1. Classification (NCBI taxonomy): domain Bacteria; kingdom Bacillati; phylum Bacillota; class Clostridia; order Lachnospirales; family Lachnospiraceae; genus Butyrivibrio; species Butyrivibrio sp. AE3004. Next base: position 3,431,453 of record NZ_JNLQ01000002.1, on the reverse strand, counting down.
CACGATTCCTGTTGTTAGGATCCGCATAAGCTTCCAACCCTTTGATCTTGTCATTGTAACCGCCTCGTTTAAGGCTTGCTACAAGATTTGACAAGCAGGTATACAACAGTTCCAGACGTCCCATCTTCTTGATGTTAGACTCAATCATCATACTGTCCATACGTCTAATGTTAGGGTTTAAGTCCATGAACTTGCAGATATGATCAGAAAGCGAAACCATACACTCATGAACAAGGTCGATACCAGTCACAAGTTCATAAGCTGAGACTCTTTCACGGAAACGGCTGAAAGTCCTGTCACTGATTGGCTGCTTCTCAAAGCTGGTAGTATGAAGAGCATACTGATAACGGAAATCAAACTCCATGGTTTCGATCATCTCATCCTCAGAAATGCCATTGAACTCAGCAAGCATCATTGCGCCAACGATAACATTTATTGGAGCGTTTGGTCTTGAGTTGGTACTACTGCTGTATAATGGAGCAAACAGCATCTCATTGATGTTTACAAAGATCTCTTGCGAAAACTGATGAGCCCATGAACTTTCAAGCATCTTCTGTTTTCTTTCTGAGAGAAATGTAAGAGAATCAAAAAGAGACACTTGCTGATGATCATTTAAGATGAATGACATGGCTGAAACCTCGTTAAATACTGGATTTGATACTAATATTTTACCGCAGATCAGCACTAAAACATAGCTTTATTCAGTTATCAATGTGCATTTTTAGGGTGTTTCTATACTTTTGACACCCACATCATTATTATAAAAAATAAACAAATGACCCCTTTTCGTATTAATCATTAGTTTATACAAAAAGAGATCATTTGTCTTTTATTATATGTTATTTTCCGGCAAGTCCCGCATTCTACAACAAGTTTTCGGGAACCTTTCTATTTTGTAGACATTCAGATTTTCTCAACGCCAATTGTTACCTTCTCGCCGTTGATATCCCATTCCTTGGCATTAGCTACATTACTGTCGTAAATAAGCTCTGTTGCAAGTACCTTTGTTGAAATTGTTTCAGCATTATCCTTAACAATCTGCGCAATCTTATCGTTACCGTTTACAGATAACTTGATGTGATCCATAACCTCGAAGCCTGAATCCTTACGCATTGTCTGAACCTTACTGATTACTTCATACATAAAGCCTTCGTTAAGAAGCTCCTCAGAGAGATTTGTATCAAGAACAACGGTTATTCCGTGATCCTCTGTACTCTCAAAGCCTTCCTTTTGAGCCATATCAATAAGCAGGTCATCCTCTGTAAGCTCAACTGCTGTACCGTTAACTTCAAATTTAAGAGCACCGTTAGCTTTAAGCTCATCCATAGCATTATTTCCATCAAGTGAACCCAAGTATTCTTTAATTCCGCCGAGTACCTTACCGTACTTAGGTCCTACTGTCTTAAGCTGAGGCTTAAAGGTGTAGGTAGTGAAATCTCTTACATCGTCAGCAAAGATAACCTTCTTAACATTAAGCTCGTCCTCAATAATCTCCTGATAGAACTCAGAAACTGACTTCTCAGCCTTAACATACATCTGTCCGATAGGCTGACGATTCTTGATTGCTGCTGCATTACGGCAGGCGCGTCCAAGAACAACAATCTGAAGTACTTCATCCATGTTCTCCTCAAGGTCCTTGTCGATGAAGCTCTCATCAACTGTAGGGAAGTCACAGAGATGAATTGACTCAGGTGCTGAAGCATCGCTTGTTCTTACCAGGTTCTGATAAATAGACTCTGTCATGAAAGGCACCATAGGAGCTGCTGCCTTACATACATTTACAAGTGCTGTGTAAAGTGTCATGTATGCAGAAATCTTATCCTGCTCCATTCCCTTAGCCCAGAAACGCTCACGGCTTCTTCTTACATACCAGTTTGAAAGATCATCAACAAAAGCATCAAGTGCTTTTCCTGCTTCAGGAATTCTATAATTTTCAAGGTTCTTATCAACTTCGCCAATCATCGTATTCATCTTGGAAAGAATCCACTTATCCATTACTGTAAGCTTGTCCTTCTCAAGTGTGTACTTGGATGCATCAAATCCATCAATGTTTGCATAAAGTACGAAGAATGCGTAGGTATTCCAAAGTGTTCCAAGGAACTTTCTCTGACCCTCCTGTACTGTCTTACCTGCAAATCTGGAAGGCAGCCAAGGCGCAGAATTTGTATAAAAATACCATCTGATGGCATCTGCACCGTATTTCTCAAGAGCCTCAAAAGGATCAACAGCGTTGCCCTTTGACTTACTCATCTTCTGTCCATTCTCATCCTGCACAAGGCCGAGTACTATAACATTTTTAAATGCAGGCTTATTGAAAAGAAGAGTTGCTTCAGCGTGAAGTGAGTAGAACCAACCTCTTGTCTGGTCTACAGCTTCTGAAATAAACTGAGCGGGGAACTGCTTCTCAAAGAGCTCCTTATTTTCAAAAGGATAGTGGAGCTGAGCGAAAGGCATTGCTCCGGAATCAAACCAGCAGTCGATAACTTCCTTTACTCTGTGCATCTTCTTTCCGCACTTAGGACATGTGATCTCAAATTTATCAATATAAGGTCTGTGAAGCTCTGTAGTCTCAGCAGAAGGATCACCTGAAAGTTCAGCAAGCTCTTTTCTTGATCCTACTGAAAGCTGGTGACCGCAGTCATCGCACTCCCAGATATTAAGAGGTGTACCCCAGTATCTGTCACGTGAGATGCCCCAGTCCTGAATATTTTCAAGCCAGTCACCAAAACGTCCCTTACCAATAGATTCCGGAACCCAGTTAATCTCCTGGTTGTTTCTGATAAGGTCATCCTTAACCTCTGTAACCTTGATGAACCATGATGAACGCGCATAGTAAAGAAGCGGTGTACCACATCTCCAGCAGTGCGGATAATCATGCTCCATTTTAGGTGCTGAGAAAAGAAGGTTTCTGCCATCAAGGTCTTTTAATACCTCGGGATCAGCACTGATAGCACCCTCATCCATTTCCTTCTGAGTAGGTTTGCAACGCATACCTGCAAAAGGAGTCTCAGGCTTTAATCTACCTTCACCATCAACCATCTGTACAAGGGGAGCGTCATATTTTCTACCTACACGAGCATCATCTTCACCGAATGCAGGAGCTATATGAACAATACCTGTACCATCTGACATGGTTACATAGTTATCACAATAAATAAAGAATGCCTTCTTATGCTGTTTCTCTGTTTCGTCAGCAGCACACTGATAAAGAGGCTCATATTCTTTATATTCAAGATCTGTTCCTACATAAGACTCAAGTACTTCATAAGCTTTCTCGCCTTCTTCCTTGGCAAGGCTTCCGAGTACATTATCAGCAAGTGCTTCTGCAAGATAATAGGTAAAGCCGTCTGCTGCCTTAACCTTCACATACTTTTCATCAGGGTTTACACAAAGACCGATGTTTGAAGGAAGTGTCCAGGGAGTTGTTGTCCATGCAAGGAAGTATGCATCCTCTCCCTTAACCTTGAAACGTACTACAGCTGTGCGCTCTTTAAGAGTCTTGTATCCCTGCGCAACCTCGTGAGATGAAAGAGGTGTGCCACAACGAGGGCAGTAGGGAACTACCTTGAAGCCCTTGTAAAGAAGACCTTTTTTCCAGATTTCGTTAAGAGCCCACCACTCAGACTCGATAAAATTATCATCATAAGTGATGTAAGGATGATCCATGTCAGCCCAAAATCCTACTGTACCTGAGAAATCTTCCCACATTCCCTTATATTTCCATACAGATTCCTTACACTTTTTGATGAAAGGTTCCATTCCGTATTCTTCAATCTGCTCTTTTCCATCAAGTCCAAGAAGCTTTTCTACCTCAAGCTCAACGGGAAGACCATGTGTGTCCCAACCTGCTTTACGGGGAACTGTATACCCCTTCATTGTGCGGTATCTCGGAATCATATCCTTGATCGCACGAGTAAGAACATGTCCGATATGTGGCTTACCGTTTGCGGTCGGCGGTCCGTCATAGAACATATACATATCGCCCTTGCTTCTGGTATCTACGCTCTTCTGGAAAATGTCCTGATCTTTCCAGAATTTCTCGATCTCTTTTTCACGAGCGACAAAATTCATATCAGTGTCAACCTTCTTATACATTTGAAACTCCTTTCAGAATTATAAAAGGCCCGTCCTTGTAAAAAGGACGAGCCTGAACTCGCTGTACCACCTGTTTACGCATACTCCGCACTAAGCTTTTATATGTTTCTCCGTAACGGGGAGATTCCGTCATAACCTACTTAATATGGCAGTTCTTATCCTGTACTAAACAATTACCTTTCAGTTATGCAGCTCGGAAGTGATTTTCTGCATTCTGTACTTGCACCTGCTCGCACCACCCGCAGGCTCTCTGCAGCTTTCCATATATACATACTGTCTTCGTCATAGCTTTTTCTTTTCAATTAAGCATTATTTTATTTAGAAGAAGAAAAAAAGTCAAGAGTATACATACACATTTTATTTTGTATCATTCTTAAATTTTTTGTGCCAGTCTACTTTTCTCAAAAACCTTAAATAGCACGGGATACACGCCCATCATTACAAATGATACTATCATATATCGGATGAACCTTACCATGAAAGATCCCATAGTGTCCGATTGAAGAAAATATTTTGAAAAAGGAAGTTTTAAAAGTGTATTCAGTACCAGATATACAGCAAAACCTCCTACTATTCTAAGCACAATTTCGACAGGTCTTCTGGTTTCTTCAAAATTCACAAACCGTTTTTCAAATTCTATGGCAAGAAAGAATCCTCCCATAAGTCCCATTGCGGTAAAATAGTCTGTCGTCCTGCAGTAGAAAAATCCTACCGCCGAAACGGCAAATACTATCAGATTAAGCAGAGGTCTTTTTTCTTCACCTGCTTTTTCATATATAAAAGGAATAAAAAACACAACAAGCACACCTGAAAGCCATCCGCATATTACATCTGTAGGATAATGAACTCCCACCGCAACCCTGGAAATTCCTACAAGTAATGGCAACACAAAAGCCAGAATGGTAAGTACTTTATTTCTAAGAAACTTAGCGACAGACCCATATACTACAACTGAATTCGTGGAATGCCCACTCGGAAATGAATACCCCTGCGCTGCTATATCATAAATATCTGCCGATTTATCTACCGGTCTGAAGCACTTTACACCATCATGTACCATATATGGACGACGCCTTAGGAAAACATTTTTTATCATAGGATTTAATGTAGTACCTATCAATGCATTAGTAGCTACATATATTCCAATTTTTTTATCGTAGCACCAATACAAAAATCCCATGACAAGTAGTATTATAAATTCTTCTCCTAACGCGGAAAATTGGGATAAAACCAAGGCACCTTTCTCTCCAAGGACACCCTGGAACCATTGCATCAATATCGGTTCAAACTCGAAATAAAACGTATTACCCATATAAGCCCCCTTATTAAAGAAAATATTAGTTATATATCATTTTACCATATCGATTTTTATTTTTTTACCATGCTATCACTCCGTCAAAGGTCCACCTAATCTCAATTATGCTATACTGTTGTAAATATTTTGAAAATAACAAGCAGATAATAAAGCGGCCTAATAAAATCAATCACAAAGTAACTTTCTTACGTCGAAGCTTTTAGAAAAGTGCTCTCGGGTGAAAAACAAGGATTTCTTTTATAGAAACGATGCATTAGGTCGTATGGAGAAAAATATGATAACCTTCCAAAAAACAGATTCCCTGGATTCTCCGGGACTCGCTGTCTATAACGAAAGATCAGAGGTGCAGCTATACCATATAAACGAACCTTTACCGGGCATTTTCATCGCAGAGAGCCCAAAAGTAATTGAACGCGCTATAAACGCAGGGTATGAACCTGTATCTCTGCTCATTGAAGAAAATCAGATAAAGGGTGAGGGAGCTTCATTACTTGAAAAGATAAATTCTCTCCCTAATGACGTTCCCGTTTATTGTGCAGATGACAGTGTATTAACAAAAATAACAGGCTTCCACCTTACAAGAGGCGTTTTATGTGCCATGAAAAGGAAGGCGCTCCCCTCTGTTCATGATATTTGCGCAGGTGCAAGAAGAATTGCTGTCCTTGAAAATATAACAAATCCTACCAATGCAGGAGCCATTGTGAGAAGCGCAGCTGCTCTTTCTGTTGACGCTGTTCTGTTTTCACACGGCTGCACCGATCCTCTTTACAGAAGAGCAATCCGTGTCAGCATGGGAACCATTTTCCAGGTGCCATGGACCTTTCTTCCTGAAAATTTCACACCGGAAAATCTTAATTCCCTCGGTTTTACCACCGTTGCCATGGCACTAAGAGATAATTCCCATTCAATAGATGATCCCAAAATCACAAATGTACCAAAACTTGCTATCTATCTTGGGGCTGAAGGTGACGGTCTTTTACCCGAAACAATTGAAAGCTGTGATTACTGTGTTAAAATCCCCATGTCTCATGAGGTTGATTCCCTGAATGTAGCCGCCGCAAGCGCTGTCGCATTCTGGGCTATTTCACACTAAACAAGTCACCGGTTTTTCTGTTTATAGTATTTAAGACATTCTTCTTATCAAGACTCCAAAGCGGCTTGGCCAGAAGCCGCCTTGGTCCGTCTCCGGTCATCCTGTGCACAACCGTGTTTTCCGGCAGGATAATTAAGCTCTCCCGCAACAATTCTGAATATTCTTCAAGATCAAGAATATGAAAATGTGTTTTTTCATACTCTTCATACATTCTTGTCCCTTTTAATATCTGGAGATTTTGTATTTTAATTCCATCTATTGAAGGCTTAAGGTCAGATAAATACTTTATTGTTGAAATCATATCCTCCTTGGATTCTCCCGGAAGACCAAATATCACATGAACTATAACCTCTACTCCAATTTCTTTAAGCCTATGGTAGGCATCCTCAAAAACACTAAGCTCATATCCTCTGTGAAAACTCTTTGCCGTAGCTTCATGAATTGTCTGAAGTCCCAGCTCTATCCAAACCGGCTTTACCTTTCTAAGTTCACAAAGCATTTCCATCACATCGCTTCCAAGACAATCAGGTCTTGTCCCAAGCGACAAAATCTCTATATCTTCCCTCCTGATTGTTTCCATATACAGTTTTGTTAATCTGTCGATATCCCCATACGTATTTGTAAACGACTGGAAGTAAGCGATGAATTTTTGAGCGTTAGTCTTTTTCCTTATCCTTTCTTTTGCATCCTCAATCTGAATGTCTATCGGCGCAACATCGGCCGCAAATTCACCGGAACCTCCCTCCGAGCAAAATGTACAGCCTCCGTAAAGAGCTGTTCCATCAGAAAGTTTTATACTACCGTCCCGGTTTGGACAGCTGCATCCCGATGATAAAGATAACCTGTAAACCTTCTCTCCATATTTATTTTTTAAATATTCCGATAATCTGATCGCCATGCTTTTCTCATCTATAAATATGATATTTTCTTGATTTTCATTTTTGCACTTTCCATAATATCACTTAAGCCATACAAAAAAATAAAAAAAAGACACTTATTTCTGTTGACATCATCATTTATTTGTTGTATCATTCTTTTTGCGTTGCGAAAGCAACTTCACATATAAGCGATAGTAGCTTAGTTGGTAAAGCGCCACCTTGCCAAGGTGGAGACCGCGGGTTCGAGCCCCGTCTATCGCTCTTAAAAATCAATATTGTGGTAATCGAGCTTAGCTCGTTTACATATATGCGATAGTAGCTTAGTTGGTAAAGCGCCACCTTGCCAAGGTGGAGACCGCGGGTTCGAGCCCCGTCTATCGCTCTTTTCATGCAAAAAACCTCAGACTGTGTCTGGGGTTTTTCTGTACCATGGATTTACTTAGTGGTCTTGAAGTGGTATTTTCTAGTCTTTAGTGTGAGCGTAGGGACGGCGATGAATTTGGAGTGTCTGTTAGTTTTTCATAAGCTATCCTTTTATTGATTCGAGCCGTATTGATTCAATCTCATAACGTATAACCAGAGCTCCTCCCATTCTCTTTCTTTAAGTGTGGCATAACTTCTCACAAATTCTTTGCTGTACCTCAGCATTAATTCCTATAGAAGAAAAATAATCCTGAACGCTCCCATGATTTTCTTCTATCATTTCCATAAACCTGGTCATGTTATTCTCATTGGGAATAACGATATTCATGTCCAAATCCGGGAAGTTATGATGTATCTGTTCGAAGCGCTTTCTTTGATCACAGCTATGTCTTTCACGGTCTCATTATGAGGTCTTCCATTAACTACCTGCCTTACAGGGATTGCACCGCCATGTGTTCTCTTCAATAGCCCTTTTTCTTCCAGTATTCTTAAATCTCTTTTAGCAGAATCATAGCTTACACCAAAGCTATTCTGTATATCTGCATTGGTAATACTGCCATTTTCTTGAAGATACTTAAGTATTGCCTGATGTCTTTCTTCGATAAACACAACGATTTCCTCCATACAAATACATTCTTTTTTGCTGACTGATATGAGATCAACATTAACGCTAGTGTTAACAAGCGTCAATATATGAGAATAATATGCAAAACTCCCGTTAATATTCGTTAATTCCTATATAGAAAAAAGTGACTATGCCATTTGGCATAGCCACAATGTAGCAACTCCATTAGTACAATTCATCAATCAGAGTTACACGTTCATACACGGGATAATCCTTATAATTACGAGTGATAAGCTTGGTATTAAGACATTTTGCTACATCAAAGAATACCCTATCCTTTTCATCACGCATTTCCACGTAATCATTTGTTGATGGTCTTGGTTCAATGTAATAACCATGCTTCTCAACAAGAGCTCTTACAGCATCTGCATCTTCAGGATCGATATTCAAATGCGGTCTGTGCAAAACATCCCGGTATTCCTTTACTATCTCAGATGACAAACCAATTTCATACTTTCCTCTGAAAACATCTTCCAAAAGTTGAACCGATTTAGCATCATCGTTTTGGGATTTCAAGGCATTAACAAGTATATTAGTATCAATTACGATTTGTTACATAAAGCTCCTTCCTGGCTTCAGCAACTTCTGTCTCGACTTCTTCCTCCGTCATTGGATTTTTAGATGTCCTCTTCCTAATCTGTCTGAACGTCTCGAGATCATTATTGGTATCCTGTGATACGCTTAGTCTATCTATCAGGCTTACTATCATGTTAAAGTCTTGTTCATTAAGTGAATCCAGTTTGCGGAGTGTTTCAGCTGTAACTGTCATATCGCTCACCTCCTCAATACGTATATCGGTTATTACTTCTAATTGTATTATGAAATATCACTCCAGCCTTTTACAAGCCACTTCACAGAAGTGAAAATATGTGGTCTTTGAAGTGGTCTTTTTTCGAATTCTCAAAATGAGAAGTGGTCTTGAAGTGGTCTTTTCTAGTTTATAGGGTGTGCTTACGGCGAAAGACACTCCATAACATATTGTCTTTATTATCAAGCGTCACATAAGAACTGCTATTTCGGTAGCAAACACTTCTAATAAAGTAACCAGTTAAGGAAGTGATTGACTGGAATTCATGTCTTACATACAATGAATTTATCAGAACCCGACACGCCTCTCAATATGATGCGGAACACGTCGGGTCATTTTTTAGGTATGAAAATATGGCAATAACAAAATTTTTTTATTGCCAGGACATTTTCTGCTCTATATTGTTCAAAAATTGACATATACAACTTTAGAGGATACTAATGAAATGAGTGTGAAACTGAAAAAAGCAAAAAAAGAAGACATGCACATTCTTTGGAAAATGCAAGTGGCTGCATTTCAAGGTCTTTTGGATAAATACCATGATTATGACATGAGTCCGGCCGCTGAAAGCTATGAAAGAATCCTTCAGAAGTACGATTTTGAAGGAACTGCATACTATTTTATTATAGCTGACGGAGTTCATGTTGGCGGAATCAAAATCGTTGACAAAAAAGACGGTAGCAGAAAACGCATTTCTCCTATATGGATCATGCCCGAGTATCGCAGCAAGGGATATGCTCAGCAAGCAATTATTGCAGCCGAACAGATTTACGGCAGCGATAACTGGGCACTTGACACTATCCTTCAGGAACCGGGTAATATCCATCTCTATGAGAAACTTGGCTATAAACGAACCGGAAAAACAGATAAGATAAGTGCCATTATGGATATTATTTACTTTGAAAAGAATTAGTATTATCAGCTTCCTGTTGATCTGTAATGTCTTAATGCCAGATGAAACAAAATAGTCATAATCCCAAATACTATTGCCCCTGAAAGGGGTGTAACCAGTGCTGCCCACCAGGGCCATCCGTAAAGAGTTTTACCAAGAATCCATGAAGCAGGTACATGAAGAGTAAGTGCAAAAGGAGCCACAATAGTGAACAATGCCCGCAGCGGTAACGGATATACATCAATCGGATATTGACATGCACTTCTTCCACCGTAGGTAATCGCATTTACGAGTTCTACTGATTTTACACTAAATATGCAAAAAATAGCCTCTATCATAAAAAGTCCCAGTATAAGAAGACAACTCATAGCAATAGACTCTATGAGAACAAATACCTTAAGAGGGCTCCATACTATCCCGGAAAGACTACTACCCATAATAAGTGCCACTATTCCAACAGCAATACATGTTATCCTTCTTGGGTCTGTTCCGGAGCACATAATCTGAGTGAGCACTCCTCTTGGTCTTACAAGGAAAGTATCAAGACGTCCCGACCTTACCATAGACGGAAAATCTCCTGTTATTCCTCTTCCAAACATCTCTGTAAGATAAAAAGATACAGACATCATTCCAAAAAAGAAATAAAGATTGCCGCCGGACCAATCCTTTAGATTTTGAAATCTGTCAACAATAAGGATGACCGCCATCATCTCACCGCCCTCCATAACCAGCTGAGCAAGAGTCTGCATGAAAAACGAACTGGTATATTGCAGATGACTTCTAAGAAGCATCCCCATCGATTTAATATATAATCGTAGTGTATTCATTACCTTATTCCTTGTTTTTATAGTCCGATACTTATGGTGTCATTTTATATTACCCCAACCACTTCCTTTAGCCACCTTGTACGATCATTCGTTTCTTGTTTTGGTTCCACAAATATATTCCAAATGCTACAAGTAAGATTGTCCATGTACCCTGAATTGCATATACTGTGAGTACGCTTTTTAGTCCATAATCACCTGTGTATATCCTTATAGGCGCATCCAGTAGCTGAGCATATGGAAAAAGAGTTATAACCTTCTGCCAACTCTCCGGAAAAAGAGTAAGCGGAAGTATATTTCCTGAAAGTGTCATCATCAAAAGATTAAGTAGTCCCTGGATTCCCCTGGGATCCAAAGTAATCATGGTAAAAGCAACAGTTATATTTTCAAGGGCGCACACACATAAGAGACCAAGAATAAGTGCAGGAATTGCAGCAAGAAATGAAAAGATTGATGTAGGAGAACTCATGCCCCATCCCTTTGGAAGAAGAGATGCCAAAACGAACATAGGCACCGCACGCATAATACTTCCCATCATCTTTAATGCCATGATCCTGGCATAGTAAAAGCCATACATATTTACCGGGCGGCTCATATCATAAATGATATCTCCTGTCCTTATTTTGTCTAAAAGCTCTGAATCGGATGCCAGCATCATTCTGAAAAATCCCTGCTGAAGCCATACGTATGTTGCAACATTTTCAATCGGAACAGACTGTGGATTCCCTTCATAAAGTGCCCTGTAAAGCGCAACAAGAACAAGCCCAAAGAACATCTGACACAAAATTCCGCCAATCATGGCCCCCCGATATTGAAGCTCCATCCGAAGCCGCATTTTAAAAACAGAGACATAAGATTTCATAGGTCAAGCTCCTTGTACATAGCAGCAATCAGGTGATCTGTGTTCTCAGGCTGAAGTGTAATCTCTCTTATGTTACCTGCTTCCTGCAATACAGAAAGTAGCTTTGCAGTGGGAAATTTTGAAGGTTGATAGCTTAGCTCGAATCCATCTTCTGTTCTTTTACACATAATTCCTTCCGGAAGTTTAAGATCAGGTTCTTCGGATCCATATTTTACACTAACATTACGTACAGTATCGAAACGCTCAAGAAGATAAGAAAGCTTTCCATCAAATAGCTTTTGACCATGTCCAAGTACCATAACCCTTGAACACAGAGCAGCGATATCTTCCATATCATGAGTTGTAAGCATGATAGTCGTGCCATACTCCTTATTTTCCCACTTGAGAAAATCACGAAGAGCAAGCTTGCTCACAGCATCAAGTCCAATCGTAGGCTCATCAAGAAAAAGAAGCTTTGGTCTGTGAAGGAGTGATCCACAAAGCTCAGCCCTCATTCTCTGCCCAAGGCTCAGAAGGCGAAGCGGAGTTCTCATAAGAGGTTCAAGGTCAAGTGCCTTCGCCAGTTCACCACGCCTTGCTTCATAATCTCCCTGAGGAATCCTGTATATATCTTTCAAAAGGTTATAGCTGTCTATAATTGGAACATCCCACCAGAGCTGACTACGCTGGCCAAATACAACCCCGATATCCTTAACATGCTGTTTGCGTTCTTTCCACGGAACAATACCGCCAACCAGAACTTCTCCATCATCAGGTGTAAGGATTCCCGAAAGGATTTTGACAGTAGTTGATTTACCGGCTCCGTTTGGACCTATATAACCTACCAGCTCTCCTTCTTCAACTGAAAAGGATACTTCTTTAAGAGCATTTACAGTTTCCTTTTCTCTAAATAGTTTTCCTTTTTCTCTTTTCTTTTTGACTACAAAATTTTTCTTCAGATTTGTTACTTCGATATAACTCATAGTTACCTTACCTTTGAAAGCCTGTTTTTATTTCTCTTCTTGCAAAATTCACTTTTCAAATAACTTCCAATCAGTATTACAACCGCAATTAGTGATATCAAAGAAGATAACAGCCATAAAAGCTGCGGCTTATATTTTAACTTCACTTTACCCTTAACACCTGAAGGAACCAAGACTCTCACTTTACCATTTTCTGATGATCTGACAATAAGTTTGTCATCCCCAATAAGAGCTACATATCCCTGATAATATGCTCTTGGCATTACTACTTCCGCATCTGTGTCGGATGGATTAAAAACATCGCCTTCAATTGTTGTACCCTTTTGGTTTGTTATTTCAAAATATCCGCCGCTACTTTCAAGCTCACTGCAATCCACATTTTCCGAAATATCATTGGCATCAAAATCATGAGGCAGGTATTCCCCTGTATAAAGCGCGCTTACATCAAGATTTCTGTATGATTCCGAGTATTCGAACGGAACCATTTCATCTGTGTAATCATCCAGCACGTCTATCCCCTGCAGCATAAAAGCAGCTACTATAGCAGCCATAAAAATCTTTTTTATATTCTTATCCCTTATTATTTCCTCACATGTAACAGTAGCAATAACGGCGGCGGCTAAACTCGCTACAGCCAGGAACCTGTATGCAAATTGGAATTTGGTCAAAAATCCGTAAATGCTCTTCATGTGAAAGCTCATCCATTTATAAGGGAATAATGTTGATGACATCCATATTGCAATAACAAAAATCACTCCCGTCTTTTTCAGAATACTGTTTTTATAATTTACGTAATCTAAAACTGCAAGAGCTATTATAAATACAATCATTATAAGAGTTGCCACACCCAGGCTCATAGGCATGTCATTTAGCATCCCCACCGGATCTTCCCATACATCACCGATAATATTAAATCCATTGGAAAAAATCTGCGCAGAAAATGCCGCATAATCAGCAATTGTTGTTGCATTCGCCTTCGAATCGATATCATTCTGAAGCATTCCCGATAAAAAAGGAACAATAAAAGAAGCCGATATTAACGCTGTAGCAAGAATCGATTTTAAAACATTTAAAATAATATTTTTCTTGAAGAATTGTTTTGAATTAATAAGTGCAAATATCACGGAAAAAAACACTGCCATGATACTTCCCAGCAAATGAGAAGAAATAATCCCACTCATGCCGAGAGTTACATGAATCCATGAAAACCTTTCTTCTTTATCATTGCCTCTTATCATTTCAATAAGCCCAAGAGCCAGCAGAGGCGCAAATACATATGCCATTGCAGCACCAAGCGCTCCTCTTGTATATAGCGCTACAAGTCTCGGCAATGCCATAGTGTAAATTACCATTCCAACGATACCGCTGTTTGTTGTTTTTCCAATTTTTTTGAAAGAATAATATGAGATAAATACCGTAAAAATATTGATAAAAAACATAAAAAACATATAGGCAACTTCCATCCGAACTCCAATCAGATATAAAATTGCCGGAATATATAAGAAAGTATCCGGATAAAAAATCCCCACAGCATAGCCATAACCATTTGCATATTCAGGATAAACGTAAACCGGAAACTGTCCACTTCTAAGCCCTTCCGCTAGAGCGTAGACCCTGTAAAAGTGGAATCTCATATCATATCCTTTGAGAAGGCTTCCTGCGCAAAGCGGTATTGATGATAGCAAAGCTGTTACTACAACTGAGAAAATTACTAGCTTGTGCTTTCTGATCTCATCCCCTCTATACAAAAAGCAATAGTAGATTCCATCAATTAACCCGAACACAACAAGCATATAAAAAAGGGTAGGTAATACAGATTTAAGCGGCTGTCTTGAAACCATAATCTGATTCACACTTATATTTGCCGTATTTTCATCATCCATTATAAGTCGAATAACTATATCCGCTTCATCATAAACATATATATAAAATCTTGCGTTATTGTCCTTAGCAGATAAAAATACTGATTCTGACTTAATCCTTGAATTTTCCGCTTTATCATATGCTGATATGTTTGCCCCTATGGTAGAACCGATAGGTATATCAGTATCATAAGCTGTATCCACTTGATATAATCCCGGAAAAAGATGTATATCTCCCACTACCAATCTTCTGTTTGTACCGGTATCCTGTGCACCAAGAATATTTGCACCTTCAGAAACTCTGACACTTTCTCCGTTTTGATCTGATTCAGCAGCATAGCTGATTTCATCCGAAGCAATAATGATATTCTTATCATCATTATGTTTTATCAGAGTGCTGCAATAAAAAAATAATAAGACAATTTCTACAACGACCAGGCAAATGCCAAATTTAGAATTCTTCCCCAAATGATATTCCCCCTTGTGTATTTATTTTTTCAAAAAACAATACAACTACATAGGCATTCTAAATCCAAAATGTCTTAATTACAATATAATGATGTAGGTGCCAAAAGTCACATTTATACGTGACCTTGACATGTATTTTGAACATTGATAACTGAATAAAACTATGTTTGATGACAGATTTCCTTATTGAGGAGCATATTCATCCCCTTTATTACCGTCATTCCATAACCAATGCCCGGCATTTCGATTTACCTTTAATAAACCGCATCAGTTTGGCGAAATTTTGGGCACCAACTTTAAAGCCAAAGCGGTATTTTGTCTTTAGCTTTCCACGGACAGGCATTTTATCAACGCCATATTTATTTCTGAGGATTGACGGTGAAGTCTCTACACCGTTCCTGATTCTGCCGATTTTATTTCTGGTATCATCATCCAGAATCTCCAAAGATCCTAACAAACGTTTTCTGGAGTTTAAGGATATAACCATTGTGGCAGTCCGCTTCTTCAGCTTCGGATTGCATTCACATCGGTGCGGACAGTTTTCACATGTTTCTCTTGTGAAAGATACTCGTGCGCTGTTTGTCTGTTTTATGTAAGAAGTGCTCTTTGGAACATTTCCAGCAGGACATTTTGATACCGTACCTTCAGTTGTGATCTCAAATTCAGCAAGTATAGGATTTGGTTGTTTACCAATAAGGCCTGTTGAGAAAACTGCAATGCCTTTTTTAGCAGCCTGCATTTTTATCTCATGGCTGTCATAAGCTCCATCGGTTATAAGCGCTATAGCTTCAGGAGATTCTTCCTGGTTGTCGATGTATTCCTTGATGAATGATGCATCACTTCTGGTATTCACATCATACTGGTAGTCTGTGATAATGGATCCATTTTCACCAACAGTTTCTGTGAGATTGGCTACATATCCGCGGTGCTCTTTACCAGCCTTACTTCTGAAGGTTGCCTCCGGATCAGCTGGATTCTGAAGAATAGTGGCATTCATTTCACCTTTATCTTTCGGAATGATATGGCCATTGCCATCATCCTTGGTCTGTTCTGAGATTGCTCTTTCAAGCAGTTGATAGTCAGTGGTTTCTCCATGGGTATCCTTACATGTTGGAAGAAGTTTGACCGCATCATCGATTACTTTTTGAATCCGTTCTGACTGAGGGATATCCTTTTCGTAATATACGACACGATTCCTGTTGTTAGGATCCGCATAAGCTTCCAACCCTTTGATCTTGTCATTGTAACCGCCTCGTTTAAGGCTTGCTACAAGATTTGACAAGCAGGTATACAACAGTTCCAGACGTCCCATCTTCTTGATGTTAGACTCAATCATCATACTGTCCATACGTCTAATGTTAGGGTTTAAGTCCATGAACTTGCAGATATGATCAGAAAGCGAAACCATACACTCATGAACAAGGTCGATACCAGTCACAAGTTCATAAGCTGAGACTCTTTCACGGAAACGGCTGAAAGTCCTGTCACTGATTGGCTGCTTCTCAAAGCTGGTAGTATGAAGAGCATACTGATAACGGAAATCAAACTCCATGGTTTCGATCATCTCATCCTCAGAAATGCCATTGAACTCAGCAAGCATCATTGCGCCAACGATAACATTTATTGGAGCGTTTGGTCTTGAGTTGGTACTACTGCTGTATAATGGAGCAAACAGCATCTCATTGATGTTTACAAAGATCTCTTGCGAAAACTGATGAGCCCATGAACTTTCAAGCATCTTCTGTTTTCTTTCTGAGAGAAATGTAAGAGAATCAAAAAGAGACACTTGCTGATGATCATTTAAGATGAATGACATGGCTGAAACCTCGTTAAATACTGGATTTGATACTAATATTTTACCGCAGATCAGCACTAAAACATAGCTTTATTCAGTTATCAATGTGCATTTTTAGGGTGTTTCTATACTTTTGACACCCACATCATATAATAGTATTATATTATTTTATCTATTGTTTATATTGTTTCAAATATTTCTAATTTTAACATTTTATTACGTTATGGATTTTGTGTATAAAGAAATTGGCTGCGAAACATGACGCTTCTTTGCGCCTGTTTCGCAGCCAACCCATCTTAGGAATGATGTTTCACCAAATGATTATGTTTTAATGACATACACCAAAGTGTACGTGTGCCCCATTTTTTTGCCGTGCAAATATAGTATCTGTTCCCTCTTTTATTTTGATTACACGTCATTCCTCTGTATAGTTCCCTTACGATTTTCCATTATACATCGTTATTTACAAAAATCAATACCTTTTTATTATTTTTGTAACTATCAGAAATATTTGTGTAACAATTATATCTTGATGAAAATACCTGTTTTAGTAAATTTCGATATATTTTATAATAATATTTAATCGTACACGAATAATATCAGGAGGATTATGGCTATGAATGAAATGGTAACAAAGAGAAACGAACTTCTTTCAAAAAAAGTAATAAGTGGATTAGAGTCTCGAAACATGAGCGGGTATTACGCTGCTACAAAAGAAGATGCTTTAAAAATCGCTTTAGAGCTCATTCCAAAGGGAAGTTCCATCGCAATGGGCGGAGCAATGAGTGCTCACGAAATAGGTCTTGTTGATTCCTTAAAGACTTCAGATTATAACTTTATTGACCGTGATGCAGCAACAGACAAACGTGCTGCAATGCTTGCAGCTTATGATGCAGATTACTTTTTATCAAGTGCTAACGCCATGACTGAAGACGGCATTCTGATAAATATCGACGGTAACTCTAACAGAGTTTCTGCTATAGCACAGGGTCCTAAAAAAGTTTTATTTATAATCGGAATGAATAAGATCTGTCCTGATGTAGACAGTGCCATGAAAAGAGCAAGAAACGTCGCTGCTCCAATAAATGCTCAGCGTTTTGGACTTTCTACTCCATGTGCCAAAACAGGAAGCTGCATGGATTGTAAATCTCCTGACACAATTTGCTGCCAGTTTCTCATGACGAGATTTTCAAGACATGAAGGAAGAATACATGTAATTCTTGTAAATGACAATCTTGGTTTTTAAATCTTTCATACGTAAAAGCCCACCCTTTTTTCATATAAAGGCGGGCTTTTTTGTTGGACTGGCTTCCTATTTTTTTAAAGAACGGATCCTGCAAAACGCAGGATTATTGAAAGCATTTTCATTTAAATTAAAATCACACTAAATCATTTTTCTTCATTAGATGTTTTAGTATCATCGGCATAAAAATAAAAATAAGAATAAATGCTGCAACAAAGCAGATGATCAAAGAACTAAAAAACATAGGTAAAAACCGGATTTCTGCCATTCCTCCACTCTGTTTCATTGCCATATTATAAGCAAGTGCAACCATCGCCAGAGTTATTATGGGTGTATATATCAGGTCTGAAATCAATGTCTCAACTAATCTTGCTCCTATTTTCCCCCTCTCAAGCCTGAGCTTTCTGCAAACATCCCCTGAGATTTTCCCCACCGGAATAAAAAAACCTATTAGCAAGCTGATAACAGAACTGAGAATGAAACTGATTATAAACCCGAAAACAGTGAAGTGCCCTGATGTAAGTGTTCCTACAAGTGCCAGACAAAAACTCATAAGAATTCCCATCCTTATACCCATTTGTCTTCCGATCTTCCTCATTTTCTCTTCCATAGTTATCCCCCTTTGCTTCAATAATCAATGCAAAAACAACTCGGGATGCTCTTTAAAATGCATCATCATAGTAGCTGTAAGGCTTAGGTTTTTTGCTTCTTCACCTATTTCACTCCTATCAACCCATTCTGCTTTTGCAAGTTCATTTTCATCAATATGAATATCCCCTTTTCCATCAAGCTCACAGAAAAAACCAAGCAACAGGTTTGAGTCAAATCCCCAGGGTTGACTGGCAAAATATCTGATATTCTTAACCTGTAATCCTACTTCCTCAAATACTTCACGTCTTACGGTATCCTCTGCAGTTTCTCCGATTTCACAAAATCCCGCTATCAAAGCATTTCCCTTATAAGCTCTGCCGGCATATCTTGTCATCATTATCTTATTCTTGTCAGTCACTCCTACTATTACTGCAGGGCAAATCTTAGGGTATATAATATTGCCGCAGTTTGGGCATTTTAGTGCTCTTTCTTTATCATAAATGACTGTTTTAGTGCCACATCTACCGCAAAACCTGTTATCACGATACCAGACATACAAATGATATGCCGTCATCCCCGCAAAGCACAGATATCCCGGATCAGCACGTCTAAGAATCCTTATATCCTCATAATGATACTGCCTTTCGAAATCTAATTCATTTAAAAGCTCAGATATGTAAAAACCGTATTCTCTTTTAGGCAAAAAGAATTTTGTATCATCAATTTTGAAAAGATATATAAGATCCTCAGACTCAATTCCGGTCTCACAAAATTTAGGACACCTGAACTCACCATTATCTCCCAAAACGCACAAAAGCTCCCTGCCCCTGAATGAAAATATATAATCATCAGAGTTTGGAAGCTCGTTTTTAAATTCATTGTGAAAAACTTTCGGTAATATTTCCTGTATCATAATTTTATATTATACAGTACCCACCTTGTTTACAATGCTTGTTTTTATTAAAAATCGGATTTATAATATATTTTACACAATCTATTCTAAAGGAGGCATACAATGCAGGAAGTTTACGAATTTTTGAAAAAATGCGGTACCTATTATCTGGCTACAGTTGATGGAGACCAGCCAAGAGTTCGTCCTTTTGGAACGGTTGATATCTTTGAAGATAAGCTCTATATTCAGACCGGAAAAGTTAAGGACGTGTCCAAACAAATTCAGGCTAATCCCAAAGTAGAAATATGTGCCTTTATGGAAGGCAAATGGCTTCGTGTTGCCGGAGAACTTGTTCGTGATGACAGAATAGAAGCAAAAAAACATATGCTGGATGCATATCCTTCTCTTCAGGGTATGTACTCTGCAGAGGATGATAATACCGAAGTACTGTATCTCAAGAATGCAACAGCAACTTTTTCTTCATTTACAGAAGCACCAAAAACAATAACATTCTAATAATTTAGCTCCGCCGGTTTTAATAAAACCCGGTGGAGCTTGTTTTTTACATTTCCTCCGTAACCTGGAAAATATAGAATTTTAAATAATATGAAGCATCATTAGACCACAGGATAGGATGATCTGCTGCCTGTTGCCTGAATTCAACCTGCCTTAGCTGTTTATGCGCACTACGGGCCGCCTCTTTTATGGTTTTTGCAAAAAGCTCTTCATCCATAAAATGAGAACATGAGCAGGTTGCTAAAAGTCCACCATTTTTAACAAGCTTCATTCCTCTGATATTGATTTCTCTGTATCCGGTAACGGCCTTCTTTATTGATGCTCTTGACTTCGTAAATGCAGGCGGGTCAAGGATAACTACATCATATTGTTCTCCCTGTTTCTCCAAGTCAGGCAAAAGATCAAATACATCAGCACATTTAAACTTTATTATATCTTCAAGCCCATTCAATCGTGCATTTTCCTCTGCCTGAGCACAACCAAGATCTGATGCATCAACAGCCAGAACCGATTTTGCGCCTGCCTTGGCACAGTTAAGTCCGAATGACCCCGTATGTGTAAAGCAATCCAGAACCTTTTTTCCTTTGCACAATGACGCTATAGCTCTTCTGTTGTTCTTCTGGTCAAGGAAAAATCCAGTTTTCTGTCCATTCTCAACATCAACATAATACTTAACACCATTTTCCTCAATCAGTACTTTTGTATCAAAGGGCTCTCCGATAAAGCCTTTTATTCTCTGTAATCCCTCCTGTTCGCGAACCTTTGCATCGCTTCTCTCAAAAATGCCCCTTATTATGACATTGTCCTTAGCAAGTACCTCCCTGCATTTATCGAGAATCAAAGATTTCATACGATCAGTTCCAAGCGCCAAAGACTCAATAACAAGTACGTCCGAAAACTTATCTATAGTAATACCCGGTAAAAAATCAGCCTCACCAAATACCAGTCTGCAAGACAGCTTTGAAAGTACATCACTATCAGCCTCTTTTGTTTCAAAGCCTGTTCCGTATATGGAAGGGATCATTACTGCTTTTCTGTATTCCCACGCATTTCGTATTCTCTTTTCAATGAGCTCCTCATTTACAGGATTCTCTTTTCTACGTGACATCATTCGAACCCTGATCTTCGAATTTGTATTTATAAAACCATACCCCATAAAATACCCATCATGGTCGTGTACAGTGATAATATCACCATTTTCAAAATCACCATCCACTCTGTTTATCTCATTATCGAAAATCCAGGCTCCGCCTGCTTTGATAGTACGTCCTTCTCCTTTTTTCAGAATTACCTTTGCATCTGAAATTATTATTTGCTCCATAATATGCTCCTAAATCTTTAATTGCTCTGCACTTTATCAAGGCACCATAATACCCCTTTTGCACAGCGAATTTCAATATCCCTGAAATGATTTCCTTCATTCCATTCCAAAACAACGTTTTTACTATTATCCATCTCAAGAATATCTTTTTGTCTTCGTATACAGTCACCCACACTTTTCATAACTGCGTTACGGGTTTTCTCTTCCTTATCTCCGAGGCTCATATAGATATTTTTTGTAATAGCTTCATGATTACCTGCGTAATCAATCCACCCCGGAAACCATACTGAAGGTGATACTGCTGCCGCAGCCTCAAATATACCTTTCTGATAGACACTCCATAGTGTAAAAAGTCCTGCCAGTGAATACCCCGCCAAAATAAAATGACAGCCTTTACTTAATCCGTACGAAGAAATGATTTTTGGAATAAGATCATTTTCAAGAAATTCCAATGTTTCTTCAGCTCCGCTGCCAAACGGCTCATCCCCAAAAACAGGCTTAGCATTCCAGGGAGAAAGCTCCCTATTCCAATCATCGATTTTACAAAATACAAAAGCCAAAGATATATCCGACCGTTTCTTGATATACTTTATCTCTTCTAACAAGGAATCACTTTTTATTTCACCGATTAGCTGTATAATAACACATTCAGGATTACTTTCCACATACGAAACACACTCTTTGCTACCCACATTAAAACTTACCAGGTTCATTTTTCTCTACCTTTTCTATAAGCTATTGACAAAACACACATTTTCATTGTATCATACTTTGTGCTGCGAAAGTTTTATTACAACTTCCGCTTTACATATATCGAAGTGTGGCTCAGTTTGGTAGAGCGCTGCGTTCGGGACGCAGAGGTCGCAGGTTCAAATCCTGTCACTTCGACTCAGTATTTACAAGGGTTTGCAGATTTGCAAGTCCTTATTTTTTTGTCCGAATTCTACCATTTTTCTACCAAATCCCTTTTATTCTTAGATTTATTATTTCATCGCAGAATAAGCTCTCTATAAACCTTATTAAGTTGTCATGTTACTGGTTGGAATAATCCTTAAGAGGAATAATTCCAGTCATAGCCTGCGAGATCTCTCGCTTAGCTTCTTTGTCTTTAACCTTTGCGTAAATCCTTAATGTTGTATCAATGTCTTTATGGCCAACCCATTTCTGAATACTCTTAACATCCATACCCTGGTGAACAAGGATGGAAACACAGGAACTCCTAAGACCATGAAAGGTAATATTCTGTGGTAGCTCCGGCATCTTCTTAATAAGTTTGCCAAACAGTTTTGTAGGATAATCCGGATAAAAAAGCGACCCATCAACATGTTTGAAGATGTAGTCGCTTTCGTGGTATCCGTTACCGCATAGTATTCTGTTTTTATTTTCCTTCTCCTTAAGCCTTTTGAACATTTCCACCTGCTCATCTGTCAGAGGATATTCTCTGGCACTTGAAGCTGTCTTGGTAGCATTAACACGATTCACTTTCGTTCCTCGGGTTACTGTGTGATTAATGTTCATGGTTTTAGCCTTGAAGTCTATAGCAGACCACCTTAGCCCAAGCATTTCTTCTCTTCTCATTCCAAAGAATAAGGCCACATAGAATAGTTCATATAATTCATGATCCTTTATGTTGTTCAGAAAGAGCTGCGCTTCCTCGTAAGAAAAGAATTTGTCGTCAGTACTTTGTTCCTTGGTGTATTTGACTGCGAGATTCTTGTTGATCTCTACCTCTTTGACTGGATTGCACGGGATAATTCCATCCTTTACAGCCTGATCCATAATACTCCCAAATAACACTTTTGTATCCTTAACTGTTCGTGGTTGTGCATGATCTGTTTCAAACATATTGTCCAGGAAGTTCTCGACCATAAGCACATTTACATCTTTGATTTTAGTATCACCAAAATACTTCGTTATCCTGTTAACTCTATAAAAATAAGAAGAAAGGGTTGTATCTGAAACCTCTCTCTTCTTTTTCTCTAGAAAACAATCTGAATATTCTTTTAGCGATACATTTCTGTCAACAGCAATCGTGGCCCTTTTACTAAGAAGATTTTGTCTCATTTCCGAGGCCTTCTTAATGTTATCCGGCGTATCCTTCAAACCTGTAGAAATCCACTTTTTCTCACTTTTCTTGACTCCATCCTTCACAAAATACTGATGAGTAATTATATAAAGATAACCATTTTTCCCCTGAATGCCGGTTGCTCTTTTTCCGTTTTTCTTCGGTCTTGCCATACTTTTTAACTTGCCTCCTTAACAAATTTCCTATCGGGGTACATAAATTCCAAGAGGTAAAGCTTTGGAATTCTGTATTTTCCCGCTATCATCATGGATTTAATAGTTCCGTCCCTCAGATAGTCGTACACCTTGTTACGGCCTATCTTAAGAATGTTTTTGACATCATTGATGCTTAATACATCGTCATACTCTGCTAACAAATTCGTGTATTCCATGTCTGCTCCTTTCTTTGTTTTTCTTCATCTCGTTTACTATTTTCTTTACTGCTTCGTAAGGTGTTGGATCCTTAACTCCGCATACATCCCTGAAATCTAAAAGCTCTTCTTTTAATTTTCGATTTGCTCGTTGTCTGGCTCTGTTTCTCATTTTCCTCCTTTCTCAGAGCATAATTCCTCTGTTTTTTATTTTGTATCGGCAACATCTGAATCAGGAAATGCCGGGGATTTCGGCGACATCCGGGTTTTCCGGGAAACGCTTGGTTCTTTTTAACCACCCTTTGTTATTCTTTTATAGCTTATTATGATTTATATTATCTTAAGCTATTTTTATATTATCAATATTATTTTTATATGTCAATATTAGTATATGCTATATTTATTACAGATAATACATTTCTTTCACTGAATGTGATAGAATATAGTACATACAAGAAAGGAGCATGACCATGGGTGATAAAGAAAACTTATTTGGCGAACGTCTTAAGATGTTACGATCTATGCAGGGGAATAAATCTCAGAAGGATTTTGCTGCGGAACTAGGTATTCCCCAGCCCACATTGTCATCCTACGAAAGTGGCAAAATAAAACCGACTGTAGACGCTATCATCAATATTGCTGATAAGTGTGGAGTATCAATAGACTGGTTATGCGGTCGAGACGAAACATTCCACCTTGGAAGTCTAGGCGATGTTCTATCATGCTTCCTGGAGTTATATGAAACCAATGAGTTTTCCATAAAGACTTCTATACATGACCGTGTAGACCTGGAATCAAAAGATGCTACTGAGGATGAAGATCGCAACTGGATAGAATTGAAGATTTATCACAACGAAGTTTTCCATAATCCAGAGGCTACACTTAATCAGGATTTATGCTCAGCTATTGAAAAAGCATATAAGCTTACAAATGAGCTGCGTCACTTTGAACGTTCACAAGAAAGCTATGAGCGTGAGAAGCTATATTTTATTGATAATATGAGAAGTGTTCCTATTACCAAAATTGATCATTCTGATATACCGGAAGAAGAGCAGAGAAAGCGCATGCTGGAGCTTATGAAGGCAGAATGGGAAGCGATGGAGAATGGTGATAAATAACTTTTCTTGATTAGACATCAGTTTGTGCTTTTTTTGCACATACTGAAATTACATACCAATGGAGGTAATAGATTTGGCTTTACCTGTAAGTATACATAGCCTTCTCTCAGGTCGAGAGGTTGAATGGGCTCGAATAGAATTTAAAACAACATGGGATCCTGCCGCTTCCCTTAAGACAATCTGCGCTTTTGCCAACGATTTGGACAATTGGGGAGGCGGATATATTGTTTTAGGAGTCGCTGAAGAGAATGGTATTCCTGTAAGACCATTAGTTGGAGTTCCTTTGGATAAAGTTGATGAGTGGCAGAAGAGTATATTCAAAAAATGTAAGCTTATTAGCCCTGACTATATGCCAATAATCGCAAAAGAAGAATATGAAGATAAAACATTCATCATTATCTGGTGTCCGGGAGGATATGGCAGACCATATTCTTCCCCGAAGACTATGGACAAAAACAACCACGAAAAAATAAGCTATATACGAAAAGGTTCAATTACAGCGGAACCTTCACCCGACGAGCAGAAAGAATTATATACCTTATCTAACAGAACCCCTTACGATGATCAGGTTAATCATAGAGCAGAGTTGTCAGATCTTAATTTCACACTGATTAAATCCTATCTTCGTGAGATAGACAGTGATCTATATAGTCTGGCAGACAGCATGGATTTTACCGAATTATGCAAAAATATGCATCTCATCAGCGAATTACCGGAATATGTAAAGCCCAGAAATGTTGCTTTGATGTTTTTCAATTCTGAGCCTGACAAGTTCTTTCCATATGCTCAGATCGATGTTGTGCAGTTTCCTGAAGGCGAAGGCGGAGACAAAATCATTGAGCAGACCTTTAAAGGGCCATTGCATGAGCAATTACGTGCAGCTCTTCGATATATTCAAAATATGATAATTACAGAAAAAGTTATTAAGTATCCAGATCGTGCAGAAGCTGATCGTTTCTTCAATTATCCGTATGCAGCCATCGAAGAGGCTCTTGCAAATGCCGTATATCATAAAGCTTATGATGAACGTGAACCAATTGAAGTTCGTGTTACCCATGACAAGATTGAAATCATATCTCATCCAGGACCGGATAGATCGGTAACACTTCAAGGTTTAAAGGAATACAAAGTATACAGTAGACGATATCGTAATCGCCGTATTGGTGAATTTCTTAAGGATCTTCATCTAACTGAGGGTAGAAATACCGGATTCAAGAAGATATTAAAAGCACTTAGCGCAAATGGATCTCCATTACCTGAGTTCGAGACTGATGAAGCCCATGATTACTTTGTAACAAGACTCTTTATTCATGAGAAGTTTTATGATGAGGGTGAAGATGGGGGTAGTACTACCCCCAAACTACCCCCAAATAATATTCATGATTCAATCCTCAATATGATGCGTATGAATCCTCAAATTACCAAGAAGGAAATAGCAGCAAATCTTGGATTAACAGTTGATGGAACAAGATATCACATAAAGAAAATGACGGATTCTGGTATGGTTAAATATATTGGAACTAGCAGAAATGGATATTGGAATATTCCACCTAAATAACATATTGTAAATACAAAAACCGGCAAGCCTCATACACATGAGATGCCGGTCTTTCCTTATTTACTATTCAATCTTTTCCCTTTTTTCTATTTAGAAAAAATCGAATTGCCATCACTATCAGAAGCACACAATATATTGTCGCTGTATATCTGAGAAAAAACCCCATGAATGCTTCTACTACGCCCATTATCGGTTCGTGAAGCAGCGCTTCATAGATCATCTCCAGGTTAAGTACTATGAGCGAAACATATGCAGTGACTGAAAAGCCCACCCCATCCTTTATGCTCCTGAAAAGCTCTACAGCAAAAATCAGCAGATTTAGCAGATATACCACAACAAACTGATTGGATATAAATGGCCCAACCTGCACAGGCTCCATACCAAAAGGCATCACACCATGCATGATCTTTAAGATGCACCAGCCAAACATAAGAGAGCTATATACTCCACTTATTAGGGAAGCTGCAAATCTTGCAAGATCTGGCCTGGATAGAATCCTCATTGAGGGCTTCCCTCTCGAAGAAATCATCATAAATATGACCATAGCAGCCATGATAGCAAGGATTAATGGATAAAAATCTGCATAAAGTGGGAAAATCGACGGTCCATGGAATATGCCATATCCTGCCACGATGATAATAACTCCATAAATGGTACAAACAAGTGCCCTAAGAAGTCTTTTTCTAACACTCAAAAACATAAAAATACCAATAAGTATCAAAGCAATACCTGGTAAAAGTTCCAAGAATATATATGAATAGCTTATTTTGCTTGCAATAAAGTATGCTGTTGGTCCATCAGGACTACTCTCCGCCAAAACTGTTTGCATAGGCTGTACTGTTTGTGGCCAATAAAATACGTCATACACTATTCCAATCATCTTAAATGCAAAAAGTATTATTCCTATTATGATTAACAAGGTTGGTATGGCTTTCTTCATACAGTATCTTCCTCAACGTTCCTATCTTTCTTAATTGCAAAAACACCCAAGCTGCTCTAAACAAGTGCAATCATCATGCAAATCAAGAATGCACTTGTATTTCATTTATCATAATTAACGTTTACTTCATCTCCACAATATACTTTTACATTACTATCAATAAAGGACAGACATTTTAAACATTTGGAGACAACCAATCAATTCAGACTGTTTTTTACTATTATCCTACATTTCAGTCTTTTTAAGTAACATATCTAAAACTTTTGCACTATTTCCACAGTTCTTGATATCCTGGCCCAGAAATTCAGTGGCTATTGATGCGTCAAAAGTTATTGTGCGATTTTTACCTGCAACCTTATATTTAAAAGTGACATGATCAAGGTTGCCTATAAGTCCAAGAAGCAGATACGAAGTGTATTCCATTTTTTGAGTTAAAAGATCTTCGTTTTCAGGGGGAATTTCTTTATCAAGGCAAAGTATCCAACCATAGGGTTCATTGCTAGTTTCAAGCTGGCTTTGCATCTTTCCAAACTCTCCAAGCATTCCGCATACATCCCTCATCGCACAAAGTGTTTTTCCATTCGCAGATGCATCACCGACGTAGCTGTGTCTGGTTTCATAGAGCTTACCTGTACGGTATGAAATCAAGCTTCCATCTTCCCACACAACGACTCCACCAATCTTTACCTGCCTAAAATTCTCGGGATTCTTTAACGAATATGTAAATTCTTTTCCTGGACGGTTGATAAAGCTAACCGGAACTTCCCTCACCACCGCAGTTACAACGCCATCATCTTCTTTAAATCTTATTCTTGAGATTACATTTATGCTATCTTCGGTACTGACTTGTATATGCAAAACACTATCTTCCACATCCAGCTTTTCAATTGCATAATAGCCCTCTTCATAATCCGTTCCCACAATGAAAATCTTGATAAATACAATAAGAATACTGAGAATGATAGCCGCTGTGCTACCAATGATTATTCTTTTTCTGAGTCTATTTTCTTTTTTCAAAAACTGAATTGCTTTTGTATCGTTATTGCCAGGAAAAAACTCTTTTTCTGTATCTCCGTTCATGCTTTCCAATATATTTTGACAATCCGGGCATTTCTCAAGATGGTCTTTTATGAGTTCATTGGTTCTCTCACTGGTAAGTCCATCTATATATGATGGAAAAAGATCCTGAATCATCTCACATGGAATCTTATTCATTCTCGTAAACTTCCTTTCTAAGTTTTTCTTTACTTCGTTAAAATGTTACTCTTGCCCAGTTCTCTGTTTTCCCAAGTACTTCTCCAATCTCAGCAAAGGACAGACCGCCTAGCCCACGAAGGTAAGCTACTTCACGATATGGCTCTGGTAGATTATGTATGTGTTTCATCAATTCTGACTTTTTTATTGACTGCAGTGCCGTACTCTCAGCCGATTCCACAGGAATGTTAAGATCATCGATATAATCATGCTGTGGATTTTTGCGTAGGTAGCTAAGATATGTATTCTTTGCGATCGCGCAAAGCCATGTGGATAATTTGCAGCTACCATTAAATCGATTGATGCTTTTAATTGCCTGGCAAAAGGTTTCCTGTGTCAGTTCCTCCGCAAGGTCATCGTTCTGTGCAACCGACCTCAGGTATCCGTAAACCATGCGGGCATACTTTTGGTATATTTCATCCATTGGTTGCAAGTTTCTGTCTCCTTCATTGTCTTTTAAGATGTTTCTATATAGTTAATGCAGATAAACAAGAATTCGTTACAAAAAAGATTTCTTCTTTTAAAAATAAAGCTATAAAAAAGCCCCTCCCCGTATTGACGGAAAGGGAGCTAAGCATAAGTGCCCTACCATTGTGTTTCATTTAAATCATAAATATCCTAAATTCCTGTCAATTGTGCAAATATCCCTTTTGCAAGAGTTCATATATATCCTCTGCCACATCACAATACCCCTCATGTGTAAGTGTGTGACAGATTATTTCGCCATTTTTGATGAAAAGTGGATCTTCGAGTTTTATTCCCATAGACTCATCTTCCTTAAAATCAAAGATATTTTTCAGCCCCATGAAAAATTCATATAATGTATAATCATTTTTCAGGAAGATTCTGGAATAACAGCCAGCAGAGTTGGGAACACCCTCCTCATTCGTCATCTCAATAACATTCTCACTCAGTTTCCCCCATTTACTCCGACTTAGCTCGTCCAGATCATCCAGCCAGGAATCTACCTTAAAACAAACTATATCTGTATTTTTAAGAACCAGCTTTATAAACCTTTGATACTCATTATGGTCTAAAACGTTGTAAGCTTCATATGAATCCTTTAGTTTAGCATTACATATAAATCTTTCTGTTCTTGCAATCTCTATTGAATTCATTTTTTTCCAAAAACGTTCAACTGCTTTTTGTTTTGCTTTTCCCATCCAAAATCCTTTTAATAGTTTTCACTAAAATACGGATACCCTGTTCTGAATTATATTTGCACATTAGAAATTGAAATATGGAACTCCCTTGTATTCATCCGGCAAATCTTCACCCAAATCTGTCCATCCAAGCATCTTTACTAATTCAGATTTTTCCATAGGAAAAATATATTGATTCAAATAATAAATGAAATCTGCTTCGCTATAGCAAAAACCACCCTGAACCTTATACTTTTTCCTCGCGGATCGGCTATG
This sequence comes from Butyrivibrio sp. AE3004, assembly GCF_000703165.1. Classification (NCBI taxonomy): domain Bacteria; kingdom Bacillati; phylum Bacillota; class Clostridia; order Lachnospirales; family Lachnospiraceae; genus Butyrivibrio; species Butyrivibrio sp. AE3004. Next base: position 3,401,265 of record NZ_JNLQ01000002.1, on the reverse strand, counting down.
ATACATCCAGTTAGTAAACTCCAAACAATACTTTTCCAAGTTTTCAGCAACAATATCCGGGACAGAATATACTACACTATCACCATCAGCGCTTAAAATGACATATTTCATACCATCATTACCTTATCCAGTGCCATTCTTGAGATTTGTCAATGTTTCTGAAAAATTAACAATCATGAATTACCTATCAACTCTACGCAAACAATCTCAGGTCTATTATTTAGTCGTAATGTGATAATACTGTTTCCTATCCCCCTGCTAACTATCATGGTGGTGCTTTTTTCACAATACATTCCAGCATCATACTTGGGAAAAAAGCCTTGATTTGGAGCAATCAATCCTCCAATGATTGGAATTCGAAACTGTCCTCCATGGGCATGACCACTCAGAACCAAATCAATATTCTTTGCTACATAAGCATCAAAAGTCTCCGGTCTGTGTGAAAGTAAAACAATATAATCATTTGTCAGGTCCATATCTGATAACTTAGTTTGCAATATACCTCTCTGAACGTAAGGAACTCTATCTACAAAATCAGGATCATTTAATCCTGCAATCTGAATTTGATCACTGCCATTAGCAAGCATTACAACCTCATCATTGAGAATAGTGACCTCTTTTTCAATCAGAATACTCTCCAACTTTTTATATTCTTCTCCAAGCCAAGCCTCATGATTTCCTGTCACATAATAACAGGGAGCAATTTTCATAAGATTTTCCACAAGTTTTCCAGCGATTTCTATATTAGTTCTATTAGAGTCAACTAAATCTCCAGTAATCGCTATCAAATCCGGTTTCTCCTTTTCAACCAAGTTAATTATTGACTCATTGTCTTCACCAAACAGAGCATTATGCATATCCGAAATTACAATTATTTTAAAATGGTTAAATGAAGGCGGAATCCTATCGCTCTCAACTGAGTAATATGTAGTTCCTACCGTAGTGTTACCCCAAATAATCCATGCTATCAGTGCTATTACAAGAATTCCTAATAACGCTGCTTTTCTTTTGTTCAATGATCTAATCCCCATTTTCTTTTTCAAAAACCTCATAACACCGTAACCCATCCGGCTTCAGGCAAGGAGACACTCTCTACGTTTTCCATTTTTGTTCCTTCTCTTGACAGCTCTTCTTCGGCGCTGCCGCACGCCCCACAGAAAAGCATTATTCCGATAAGCATAATTGTCATATTTATTTTTTCCAATACTTTTTTCATCCCCAAACTACCTCCATAGTTTTGTGGTATTATCATGCTGTTACAAATTAATAACGAACTGCCTACCAATTTCGGGACACAAAAAGAAAAATTTTTTTACAAAAACTTCAGCATGAATATTTCTCCATGCTTAAGCATCCCTTTCCCAGGTTTATCGTTGAATTCCATATGCAATTTTCATAATTTCTTCTTTAGTAACAGGTCCGGTGATATACAGAGCATATCCGTCAATAGTTGTAACCAACAGAGAATAGTTTCCCTTATAATAGTACCTTGCCTCTGCTCCATTAAAATCCAAAAGCTCCATAGTGGTATTTTCCGTATCAACATAATCATTTTCACCTGGCTGTTCTATGTCTATTGAAAGGTAATTCCCTTCAGCGTCTTCGCAGGTAAATGTAATAATTTCATCGTACTTTTCAACTCCTGTATAGGTAAACCTGTCAGGAATATAACCTAAGGTATACTCATAAAGAATCGTATTTGTAGTTTTGTCATTTTCAAGCCTGAAAATACTGTACTCAGAAAAAGTTTCTATAAACCACTTTGAAACTGCATCTCTGAATTCTGCGTTGACACCCATAGCTGTTCCAAATGACAAAAGCCCAACAATAAATATTGCAGCTGCTGTCTTTGCAAATATCCAGATGATATTCTTCTGTTTTTTTTGCTCTGAATTATCTTCTGTTAAACTGTGCATTGCCATTCTGCATGCTTTGTATAGAGAGCTTTCCGCAATACGTTCTCCTGCTCCAAGCCCCATCTCATATGCAAGCTGCCTTTCAAAAAATTCCCTACGTAGATCCGCCTCAGAGATTCCGTAGATTATTTCAACATTTTCGGGAGTCAGATCAAAGGCATACCTTCCAAGAAGTATCTCCTGCCCCTTTTGTGGAAGGTTCAGGATAATGTCCGCAAGCTTTTTTATTTCTGCTCTTCTTAGAACTTTTTCATGCACAGAACCTGTCCATTTTTCGATATCCGGTGCAAGTATGGATATCATCTCTTCACGTACAGTATATGAAAGTATTTCTTCAAACGTTGTATTCATCTGATTTATCCTCATATATCTTTCTCAGTTTCTGGATTACTCGTTGTCCTCGTTTCTTTGCTGCTTCTTCCGTAATAGATAATCTTCTGGCAATTTCAGAGTACTGCATTTCATATGTATAGCGCATTTCCAGCAGTTCCTTTTCTTCAAGGGACAATGTCTCAAGCAGTTTCCTTATAGAAGCCTTTTCTTCAGCCTGTATCACTGTTTCCTCCGGTGTAGGCTCATGAGATTTTACATCCTGCATACTTTCATCAGGCGCTGGTACCAAGTGACTTCCTTTTCTAAGCAGGTCATAGGCACAGTTTTTTACTATGGTCACACAGAATGCTGTCAGCTCATTTCTCTGTAATTCTGATATTCTCTGTATATTCAGCGAAATCTTTAATAGCGCCTCGCTTAAAGCTTCTTCAGCACTTCTTTCAGAACCGGTTATTCTATTGGCTATTTTCAGGAAAAGCTGATGATTATCCCTATAGATTTTTTCGACTAATCTCCGCTGATCGTCTTCAAGAACAGATAGAACCAGGAAAAGCATATCGTATAATATCCCCTGCTTTTTTGATTTATCATAACATAATTAAGCTTATGTAAACCATGTTTCAGAAGCATGTCCTTTCGCATTTTTTCAGTCCTCCAAGCCATTTTCTGCTTTGAAAATTATCATTACAACTATATAACGTTTGAAGGATGCATTTGGGGACATGATTTTAGAAAAAAATTTTTTACATATTGATAAGATTTCTATTATTGAAAATGGATTACGTCTGAAACAAAGTCATCATGTGCAAATTCTTCATTGTTTAATGACAACAATAAAAAACCTCCGCAAAACTTAGATTTTTGCGGAGGTTTAGTCTTACAAATACTATCTTTATCACTTTTTCTGCATTTTATCCCAATACCTGGATTTCCCTTGGTTTTCAAAGTATATATCCAAATAAATTATGACACCAAGATAAATTCCCTGCAAAAGTATTAACAGAACAACAAGATTAATGTTCATGATCTTATGGATTCCTTCTCCAAACAATATTACGGCTCCCAGAGATATCAGAAGTACTCTCAACCATAAGCTGCACCAGCGTTCCCTGTAATATCTGACAGTGATCCATGTACCGTAGCATATCCCTGCAATGAGTGCAGCTGTAAAAATAGTACTTGCGATCCTGAGAAACCATGCCATCCCAAAGGAATAAGCATAAAGCTTTTCAACTCCATTTATATATTTGGAATAGCAAGGTCTTTCAAGCCACTTCACAAATAAAATTAATCTATTCCATGCCCACACAAAAGGAACCATCAATGCATCTCCAATATCATTCAAAAATGCCGGATATGCCATCAGACAGCAGAAGAGGGTCGCGGCAAGAGATTCCCATGCGATTCGTTCTCTCTTTCTGGAAATATCTACTCTGTATTGGGCCTTTTTATTTGCCTCTATCTTGGCCTGGATGGCTTCTGTAATCTTCCCATCTGCAAGCTTCTTATAGTCAGATATATCCTTTTGAGCCTTGAGCTCGGCAGCCTCCTGGGCTGCCAAAGCTTCTTCAACGGCACTTACATTGGACATATCGACTTTCTTTTGCGTATCAGAGAGAAGGGCCTGTGTATCCGCGAGATCTTTTTCTAGTTTCTCTTGCTCTTTCCTGCTCTTTAGCCCTGCGTTGTTCCTCAAGTCTTCGTTCTCTTTCACGAGTTCTTGACTCTGTTTCTGCCATTCCGATATCTCCCCTGTTGCTTCGGCTAGTGCTGATATCAGATCTGACTTCTCTGATGAGAGCGTCAGTATCGTCCGTTCGTTCTCCTTCAGCTTCTCGTCCTGCCTGGATATCACTTCTGCCTGAGTCTTCACCAGAGATTCTAGCGATTGCTGATTCGACCTCTGCATAATATCGCTCGAAGTATTCTGATTCACATTCTTCTGTTCCTGCTCCGAATTCATCAGCTCTTGGGTGACTGAGTCTGCTTTCATTCTGTCTTTCAAATTCATTGATTAAATCCTCCTTGTTAACCTTTAGACCTGCAAAGGTCTTTTCTATTTTGCTGTCACGGACTTTGTCTCCGTTTTCATTTTCAAATACTATATGCTTTCGCTTATCCTCCCACTTCACAGACCAGCCTTTTTCTGCCATTCCAGAAATAAATTCCTCTTTACTGGCTGACCTTGGTATTACTTCCATAAGGGCAATTCCGCAATCTGCCAAAAAGCTCTTTTTTGAATCATTGGTAAGAAGCTTGTAAGTATTCTTGTTCCATGAAATAATCTCACCCGCCTCTATTGGCGAGCCATCAAAGTGGCGTCCCTTTTCAGCAACATGAAGACCTTTTTCACGGCATAAATTATTAGTAAACACTTTCTGCTTCTCTAAGTCTTTACTTGACTGATGAAGCTTTCTGCCATCCATATAGGAAACAGTGTTGGTTACGATATGGCAGTGAAGATGATTCCTATCCTGATGGACAGCGATAAGGCTCTGATGATCAGGAAAAAACCTGTCTACAAATATTCTTCCTATCTCAAGAACTTCAGCAGGCGTCACAGGTTCATCTTTATGAAAACTGATCACATTATGGGCACACATCCTACCGGAATCCTTATCCCATATCTTCTTTTCTTCAAGCCATGTCCTGTATACTGAATCATAGGTTATATCCTGTTCAGAAAATGGTCCCGTAATTTCCAGATAACCCTCCTTCACTTTCTCATCCTTGAGGACATACTCTATGGTATTCCTCAAGCCCCCGTGACTTTTAGGTGGCTTACTGACTGCCTTATTAATCGCCATCTGTTATCATCCTCCTTTCGAACATCAATAATCTTATCCGAGAGTTCTTCCAGTTTTTCTGCTGTTGCTAAAAGTCCCTTCCCATTGGCAACATGTGCCATCTGATTCACATTAGTAGCCATTCCTCTAAGCAGCCTGTCATGTTCAGCAAATTCTTTGTTGATTTCCTTTATTTCTGCAAGCTCCTCAGCAGAGGTAATGCTTGATCCACGGATTGCACTTATAATATATGACTGCTGTGTCAATCCGGATTCTTTTACTTTATCCTGCAATGCATCATATTCTGCATCATTCATGCGTATGGTGACTGCCTTATTTCTTTTGCGTTTAGCCATGCTTTTTACGCTCCTTTCATGATTTTTTCGCTGGTTTCCAAAGGGAGCGAGGGCCTTTGGCGTGGTGCAGGAGCAGAGCTCCTAGACTATTGGACAGAGGAAAAAGAAATTATCCAGTGGATGATTTCCTTTTTCTGAAGTCAGGTAGTCGGCTCCGGTGTGCAGAGGTCTGATAGACCTCGCCGGGGGTTCCAAGGGGGCGAAGCCCATCTGGCAAGTTTAGGAAGAGCCGAAAGGCTCCTTCCGGTGCAAATGTGGCTTGCCACTTTGCGAAACTTGCCATATTTTTCCATCGCCGATATGGCATTCAGTGTAGGGTCGGCTCGGCGGGCGATGGGGAAATATGTGGTCTTGCGATTTGCCCGGGCGAGAGATACCGATGCAGGGATGGAGAATGCTGCTATAGCTTCCGGCAGGAAGTAATAGTAGTATTCTTCATCTCTGTAAACAAAGAAGGAGCAAACAGTCCAGTGAACTATTTGCCCCTTCGAAGTGATCAGGTATCGAACGAACCGGGAAGAAATGAAATCGGTGCGAACTGCGCCGATTTCATTTCTGGTAAATCGCCTTGCTCCCATGAGCAAGAAATGTTTGGCATCAATCTGATGCCATATGAATTTTATGGGTGGCACCAAAGTGATGCCATCTTAAAATTCATCAAGAAAGCTAAGAGCATCTTCACTGACAGCCCTATATTCATCTGTGAGTGATGAATCCTTGGAGATTGCTGTTGTAATGTCTCTGGTTTCACAGGCAGGTATTTCTTTGATTTGCCTTATACCTGCTTCCAGTTTATTGGTGACCAGATCAGCAATTCTTTCAGCAATCATATTCCATGAACTGGTTTCAATGCTCCCGGCACTTACTGCTCCCTTGCATATGAGCCTGAGTGCAACTGCATTCTTGGAAATATTTTCCTCCTCAGAAATCCTTTGGAGTAATTCCCAGGCTTCTTTATCCTGAGGATTATCCATGCGGAATCTGATGCTTAATCTCTTTTCTGACATACAATCACCTCCGGGAAGAGAGCTTACGCGCCCTTCCTCAGTATGTGCTGTGCGTTGTAGATTTCTTCGTAGCCCTTGGCTGTAGCGCAGATGTCTTCAATGATCTCTACGCTTGAGGTATCATACTTTCCAAAATTTCTGATCAGGCATCCTCCGCCTCCAATGATATGGAGCTTAACAAGCTCCGAATCATACTCGTATTCACTGAGCTTATCGAAGATCATTTCAGTATATTTGACCGCCTCCCTGTGCATGACAGCCTGAATCCTTTCTGACACTTCAGACGTTCCACTTATTAGAAAGTCTTCAATAACGCTCTCATCAGGAATCTTTCCACATTCAGCCTGTACTTCATTCATGATTTTTTTTACACACTCATGAACACCAATCTTATCGGTATATTTTTTGTCAGAGACTGGTCGGCCATTAGTGATGACCAGTGTGTTCATTGTTCCATTTCCGATATCTGCCAGCATGTGGACTCCTTTATAATCCTGGAGCGAAGCTGCTATAGCCGCATAGCCCTGAGGATAGATCGCCACATCGCAGATTCTGATGTGATAATACTGCCCGCAGTATCTGTAACTAACTTCCCTGCTTCTCATCAGGTAATCCCTGAAGGAATCTTTCTGTTTTGACATCCAGTGAAGCGGAAGCCCAACTGCAAGTATCACATCTGCCGATCTTAAGCCTCTGAGTTCCAGTTCTTTTGCCACAGCAGCCAGAGTAAGGATATAGTAGTCATCGTCTGCATTCTTATTGGCTATGAATACCTTGTGACTTTCACCGATAACGTAATACATACCGTCAAGCTGCAACACATTTGTTGCTATAGCCGGATCCTCACTGTACTTCTTAACTCCACTCTTAAATACCGTATTTCTCGTCTTCATGTTTCCATATCCGTGATCAACTCCGATCACTAACTTTCCATCAATATATAAATCTTTCATACCTTTCAATCCTCCATTTTTTCTGAAATTTGTTTTTAGTTACATAAGAGCAGTCTTTCCAGCTCTTCATAGTCATACTCATTCTGCTGAAAATTGCAGAAGGCATTCTTTTTGGGCGAGGCTCCCGGCATTGTCACGGGACGGTTCAGCCTTTCCCTGCACCAGGCCCTGATGGTATCGTGGTTAAGGCATCCCTTATAACCATGATCCCTGATACGCTGTATCTGATAGTCAACACTTGCTTTGCCAAACTCCTTTATCAGATCTTCATATTCATCATCTGTGAGTGTGTCCTCCTTACTACACACTTCTTTAGTATTAGGTTTATAGTTATTAGATATATTATTAATATATTGTGGCGGATTCTCCGGCTGCGGTTTTTCCGCATACGGGTTTACCGCATCCGGATTTTCAGGACACGGTGAAGTCTCTGGTTTTCTCGGGAATTCTTTGATCACTTTCCTTGACCGATCAACTGGATCAGTGGGATCGGTGGGCTGTGTTGGCTCAGTAGGCTTTACCGGTGTCTCATGGACCTCAAGAATAGTAGAGTCAAACTTGCCTCCACCATCCCTGCTCTGTTCTCTTGTGATATACCCTTTATCAATAAGACTGTTCAGGGTCTTGGATACCTTGTCTTTTCCATCCGGAAGAATCTGGCAGAGCCCCTTGATTGTGAGCTGCCAGCTGTCCGGTAATGATAGAAGAGTCAGAAGCATACCTCGCTCCGTAAGCGATAAGTTTTTGTCTCTCATAATATTCTGAGAAACCAATGTGTAGTTCCCCTGGGTTTTGTTTTTTAATACTGCCATAAACTGCTCCTTTACTTGCATTAAAAAAGAGCTAAAAAAGCTCTCCATAAACCTTGTGTGAAAGTTTATAGAGAGCTGACAATTCTACCTTTTGTTCTACCAAAAAAAGCTCTATTCATCATTTTATTCTGTGTTATATGGTGTTATCATATAATCGTTGGATTGGAAAAGCCCTTGAAATAACAGACTTTGGAACGAAATAATACAGAACGGGAAATCCGTATCTATATTCGGGACGCAGAGGTCGCAGGTTCAAATCCTGTCACTTCGACTAAAAATGGCTCGGTACTTTTTGTACCGAGCTTTTTTTGTTGAAATTTCAGAATTGGTTGTGCGACTTATAGCGTTCTGATCTCCCGTTCGGGGCGCAGAGGGCCCACAACGTCCGGGGGGACGTCGGCTTTGGTCCGACCGAAGCGAAACGGATACCGCAGGTTCAAATACATGTATTACACCTTTATCCTTATACGGTTTCTGTACTTACAAAAAATCAAAACTAAGCTGCCCGTCAATCCAGCTCTTTTGCTCTGCTATATGTATTTCATCCTCAGGTCTTATATCCCCTATAAGAAGTGGAGAAAGCGGGTCATGATTCGCATGATTCACACGAACGGTCTCTTCATCATAGTTAGCATAACAATATTTGCACATATGCATACAGGTATTATACATGCCTATATCATTTCCCAAATAACATGCACAGGATGATCTGGCATTTTTACCTTTGGGAAATTCCATAGAAATATGAACAGCCTTCTCATAAAGTGCCTTGGTCATGCAGCCGCTGCAATCTGCTCCAAATATTTCAAGCTCGTTTCCTTCACTGCAAGGTCGAAGAACCATATTATGTTCACCCGCAATCTTTGCCATATGCTCCCCAAGATAAAGTCTGTCTGCTTTATCAACAGTCCTTACATTTGAAAAATTTTTCCTGACCTTCTGATATAGATCAATAAAGCTGATTACTGCAGTATTGGTGTAACCATCAAGATCACTCGCTATCTCAGAAAATTTATCTATGTGATAATCCCTGGTATATTTCTCATCAATAAAAATTGGGTCATACCTCCATCCCATAGAGTCAATTCCTGCGAATTCCGAAATAATCTTAAATGACTCGATAACATCTTTGATTTTGGGAACATTTGGCTCTATATCCCTGCCGTATCCTGTAATTGTTACATACCAGTACATTCCGTAGTCCTTAAGGAGATCTAAGTACTGTATCATAGGCCTTGGATTTTTTGAGCAAAAGCTTATAAGATCCACTACAGAAGGATGAAGCAGAAACTTAGTAACATACGTCATATTAAAGGGATTCCTGGTATAAACATACCCTTCCTTTAATCTATTCGCAAACCAGTCAGCATAAAATGCCGGTATATCAGTTCTTGAGCCTGTCTGTATTATCATAGTTATTACCCATATGCTGCAATCTTCACATAAATACCAATCTTTGGTAGTTTAATCTGCAACAATACTTAAATTCTTGTTGTCCACTTAGTACAATCAACAATATCTGTTGCCAGGTCCGTATAAAAATCAGGCTCATGGCAAACCATAAGTACTGTGCCTTTATACTCCTTAAGCGCTCTGTGCAATTCTTCCTTTGCATCCACATCCAAATGGTTTGTAGGCTCATCGAGCACAAGAATATTTGACTCTCTGTTAATCAGCTTGCAAAGTCTTACCTTTGCCTGCTCTCCGCCTGATAAAACCTTGCATTTACTCTCAATATGCTTTGTTGTAAGACCGCATTTAGCCAGAGCAGATCTTACTTCATATTGAGAAAATGAGGGGAATTCATTCCATATCTCTTCAAGACAGGTAGTCTCTATATTAGGAGACATTTCCTGTTCAAAGTAACCTATCTCCACATTTTCACCACGTTTTACAGACCCTGACAGAGCCGGGATTATCCCCAGAATACTCTTTAAGAGAGTCGTCTTTCCTATACCGTTTGCACCTGTCAATACAGTGAAGGTATTTCTCTCTATAAACATATTTAAGGGCTTTGAAAGAGGTTCATCATATCCGATTACAAGATCCTCTATTTCAAATAAAAATTTGCTAGGCGTTTTTGCAGTTTTAAAGTTAAATTCCGGCTTTGGCTTTTCCTGAATCTTCTCAATCAGTTCCATACTGTCCAGTTTCTTCTGTCTTGCCATAGCCATATTTCTTGTCGCAACTCTTGCTTTATTTCTTGCTACAAAGTCCTTAAGATCCGCTATTTCCTGCTGCTGTCTGTTATAAGCAGCCTCTCGCTGAGCCTTCTTCATCTCGTAGACTTCCATAAATTTGTCATAGTCGCCCACATAACGATCAAGACTGTGTGTCTGCCCATCCATGTGATAAATGATATTAACAACATTATTAAGAAAAGGTATATCGTGAGAAATCAGGATAAATGCATTTTCATAATCCTGCAAATACCTTGTAAGCCATACTATATGCTCAGCGTCAAGATAGTTAGTAGGCTCATCCAATAGCAAAATATCAGGTTTTTCCAAAAGAAGTTTTGCCAGAAGAATTTTGGTTCTCTGACCGCCCGAAAGCTCTGTAACATCTCTGTCGAGTCCAAGTTCCAAAAATCCCAATGCTCTTGAAACCTCCTCGATTTTGGAATCAATAAGGTAAAAATCGTGAGTTGTAAGAAGATCCTGAATGGTTCCAAGTTCTTCCATGTATTCCTCCAGCTGCTTCTCATCAGCTTCGGCCATAGCGTCACAGATCTCGTTCATTCTCTTTTCCATATCAAAAAGAGATTCATAAGCAGATGACAACACATCCTTAATGGTCATACCTTCCTTAAGAACTGCATGCTGATCAAGATAACCGACCTTTACATTTTTAGCCCATTCAATATTACCGGAATCAGGCATAAGCTTGCCTATTATAATATTCATAAATGTGGACTTACCTTCACCGTTTGCTCCGACAAGACCTATATGTTCTCCCTTAAGCAGTCTGAAGGAAACATCGTCAAAAATTGCCCTGTCTCCAAATCCGTGTGTAAGGTGTTCTACATTTAAAATACTCATCTATCTGTTTCCTCTTCTTTCATAATAAAATGCCAAATTATTATATTACGCTTCACATTTAAAATCTATATTTGAATAATCTTACGATCAGCAAGTAGATTTGTATACAGGCGTACATCCGATTGTCACTCTTTAGCTGCAAAAAGGCTGCCGCACTTTAATCAAAAATCAGTACGACAGCCTCTTAATCATCAGTTAAAAAAATTACATCATTTTAAGAATATCATCTCTTACAGCATCCATATATGGATCAACAAGACCAAAATCCATTTCCTTATAGCTCCATGCTGCACGTCCGATATTGTATTTATTAAAGCATGCTCCTATTGCCTGATACCACTTAAGTGCATCCTCAGGAGTAGCAAGATTGATAACACCATATTCGCCGCAATAAAGAGCTACATTTCTCTCCTCTGCAACTCTGACAGCCTCTTCCATGTACTGTTCAAAGTACTCGATACCAAGCTTCTTATCAGGATCCGCAACCTTAAGCTCCTCAGGTCTGTTTCCAAGCTGGGCAAAAGCATTTTCATCGTACTGACGATAGGTTGAATCAAAAGGCATACGGAATGAGTTGTCCATTGTGTCAATCCATGCCGCACCCTGATGTGTGAAAATGAGAGGCTCATAGCAATGGAAATTGTAAACTACATTTTCATCGTAAGGTGCACAGATATCCTTAAGCGCAACAATACTGTTATTGTAATAGCCACCAAGAAGAATCTTTATTGTAGGCGCATACTTTCTTATTCTCTTTATGCACTCCGTAGAAACTCTGTTCCAGATGTCGCAATATTCCTTTTTGGTAACCTCATTTAAAAGCTCAAAAGCAAGGCGGTCCTCATATTTGCCAAAGCGCTCTGCAAATTGCTCCCAAAGCTTATAAAATCTTTCCTGATATTTCTCATTTTCGAAAAAGCCGGCTTCCTGTTCTCCATTGTCAAAACTGTAGCCAAATGTCTTATGAAGGTCAAGAACCATATTAAGACCATATTTTCCTGCCCAGTCAATAGCTTTCTGGATATATGAAAATCCGTCCTCCTTATATGTTCCGTCCTTCTCTTCTACAAGGTCATAGTCAACGGGAACTCTGATATGATCAAGGCCCCAGCTCTTTATCTTCTCGATATCACTTTCCTTGATGAAATTATCGTAACGTTCTTTTGTGTGGTCACACTGTGACAGCCATCCTCCAAGGTTTATTCCATGTGAAAATCCCGGAAACTGCTTCATTTTTCTTTCCTCCTCTTCTATAAACACATGTTTATAGTTTACTCGCAGGGTTAAACATCTGCAGCTTATAAGTTTAATACTCAAAAAGCAATAAATGATATAAAAACCATGTTATTTTTATCAAATATATGATTTAGACCGTTATTTCTCCTGATATTACCCTTTTGTAATCAGCTAGGTTTTTCTTTAGAAGTTCGGGAGTTTTTAGACCATAAGGACATCTGCTCATGCAGGCACCACAATTAATGCAGTCATCTATCTTTGCCATTTTAGCCTGCCATTTTGTTGACAACCACCCCGCACTGGGGGCTCTCCTGATCATAAGTGACATTCTTGCACAATTATTTATTTCTATTCCTGCTGCACAAGGAAGACAATATCCACATCCCCTGCAAAAATCTCCTGACAGCTCTGCCTGTTCCCTTTTTATAAAATCTTTTATTTCACCTGTCATAGCAGGTTCCTTTTCAAAGAAATTAAGCCATTCCTCCAGTTCGGACATTCTCTGTATCCCCCAGATAGGAACAACATTAGGATAATCAAGCATAAATGCCATTGCTGCATCAGAGTTCGTTATAAGACCTCCGGCAAGACCTTTCATTGCAATAAATCCAACATCAAGCTCTTCGCATTTCTTTACAAGAGCTATATCCTTTTCATCTGCCAGATAGCTGAAGGGAAATTGCATAGTTTCGTAAAGTCCGGACTCCACACACTCCATAGCCACTGCAATTCTATGAGATGTTACACCGATGTGTCTTATCTTTCCCTGTTTTTTTGCTTCCTCCATGCACTCATACATTCCGCTGCCATCACCGGGCTTCCAGCACTGAGTAACCATGTGGAACTGATAAACGTCAATATAGTCTGTTTGAAGTTTTTCGAGAGATGTTTCCAAATCCTTCCAAAACTGATCCGGAGTCTTGGCTGCCGTCTTGGTTGCAATATATATTTTTTCACGCATACCTGCAAAAGCATTTCCCAGCTTCTCTTCACTGTCGCTATAAGCTCTTGCAGTATCAAAATACCTCATGCCGCCATCATACGCTCTTCGCAAAATAGAAATACTGGTATCCATATCATCTCTCTGTATAGGAAGAGCACCAAAGCCATTTTGCGGAACTACTATTCCGGTTTTGCCAAGTTTTACATCTCTCATAAGAAATCCTCACTAAAAATCCATAGAATGCGTAATATTACAAAAACAATTGATTATGAAAGCTTCAGATCGCCTTCCTTAATCCATCCTATCTTTCTGAAAATCTCACCAAATATATATGTGAGAACTGCAGGAAGGACAAAGCAGATAAGGATAAGCCCTGCCCAGTCAAATGCTGTAATTGCTGCCTTAGAACCGTTTGCTACATCATTGACCCATCCGGCATATACACCTATCTGTCCCACAAAACCACAGGTTCCCATTCCGGATGCAACTGCACTTGCGGGATCATTCATCTGAAGGTGGAAAACGCAGGTAGCAAGAGGACCTGTGATAGCACTGGTAATAATAGGTGCAATCCAAATCTTGGGGTTCTTAACAATGTTTCCCATCTGAAGCATTGATGTTCCGATTCCCTGTGATATAAGGCCTCCCCATTTATTTTCCTTAAATGACATACATGCAAAACCAACCATCTGTGCGCAGCATCCTGCAACAGCTGCACCACCGGCAAGTCCCGTAAGTCCGAGAGCCGCACAAATTGCTGCTGAAGAAATAGGCAGAGTCAAGGCAATTCCCACAACAACAGATACCACAATTCCCATGAGGAAAGGCTGCTGCTCTGTAGCCCACATTACAACTCCTCCGACAGAAGAAGCTGCTGTTCCTATTGCCGGTGCGATCAGACTTGCAAGTCCAACACCTACAAGAATTGTAACAATAGGAGTTACAAGAATGTCAACTCTTGTCTCTTTTGAAACTGCTTTTCCGAACTCTGCAGCTATTATTGCTATGAAAAGAACAGCAAGTGGGCCGCCCGCTCCGGATCCGCCTGACAAAGTTGTACTACCGAGAGCGTTGGCTGCATATCCCACAGTTACAAGTGAAAAAAGTACAAGCGGTGGTGCCTGAAGTGCGTATCCAATTGCTACTGCCATAGCTGCTCCGCTCATTGATGAAGCATACTTTCCAATCTCTGAAAGCCATGCCAGTCCAAGCTGCGTGCCGATTGTATTTAGTATCGTTCCGATCAGGAGCGATGCAAACAATCCCTGTGCCATAGCAGACAGTGCCTCAATACCGTATCTCTTTCCGGAGATTACGATATTCTTTCTTTTCATAAATTCTTTCATTTCTCCTCCTTGCCTCCTTATATCAGCCCCTTTGACTGTATACGTGAAGGTCTTAAAATTATTTATGCTTCAACAACAGCTGTAACAAAAGCATCAAGCTCCTGTTCATCTGTCTCATGAAGTGCACTTTTGATTGTGAGCATAGGCTCAACAATTTTAACGTTTTTCAGGCATTGAAGTTTTTCTGTCATCAGTTTACCTGAAGCAGGTGCCCAGGTTCCGTTCTGTGCAAGTGCAAAGGTTCTGTTCTGAACCATTAAAGAAGCACAATCACTAAGGAAATTTTCCATCGGTATATATATACCGTTGTTGTATGTAGGGCAGAAAAGAACAATCTTTTTGCATCTCCATACCTCTGATACAAGTTCAGAAGCATGCGTCTGAGATACGTCATAAACAGCAACCTTCTTACCGCTCTTTTCGCGGAGAAGAGCAGCAGCTTTCTGAGCCGCACTTTCAGTATGTCCGTAAAGACTGCCGTAGATTACAATAATATCTTCATCTTCCGGTGTATATGTGCTCCACTTTTGATATTTATCAATAAACCATGCAATATCCTTGCGCCATATAGGACCGTGGAGAGGACATATAAACTTAATATCAAGACCTGCTGCCTTTTTGAGCACTGCCTGAACCTGCATTCCATATTTTCCGACAATATTAGCATAATATCTTCTGGCTTCATTCAGAAATGTTTTTTCAAAGTCATATTCATCCGCAAAAATTCCCGCATCTATGGCTCCAAAAGTGCCAAATGCATCTGCGCTGAAAAGTACTCCCGTAGTAGTATCAAATGTAAACATTGCTTCAGGCCAATGTACCATTGGCGCCATAACAAAGCTAAGTGTGTGACTTCCGAGTTCAAGAGTATCACCTTCGGTCACAGTAATTTTTTTCTGCTCGTTCAGTTCCGGAAAAAACTGTGATAAAAATGTAAATGTTTTTGCATTTCCAACAAGTGTCACATCAGGATTCATGGCAACAACTGTTGCTATCTGCGAACAATGATCTGGCTCCATGTGATTTATCACAAGGTAATCCAGCTTTTTCCCATCAAGAACTCCGCTAAGATTTTCGAGAAACTGATCAGAAATGGAAATATCTGCTGTATCAAGTAACGCTGTTTTGTCATCAACAATAACATAACTGTTATAGGATACGCCACTATTTAGCGGAAAAATATTTTCAAATCTTGAAAGTCTTCTGTCACTTCCGCCAATCCAATACGTTTCATCTGTGATTTTCTTGTAGTTAATCAATGTTGCACCCTCCTTATACCCTCATATTTATAATTAGATTATCTGATTCTAAATAAGGACGCCATAAAAAATATGGCGCCCCTATAAAATCAGTCTATCTCTATCTCTTCATCCTCTGGATTCTTCTCCTCCGTGGACTCATGGTATTCCTTCTCAGTATTAACACTCCAGATATTGCTTCTGTCACGTGTTCCGCTGAGAATATTTTTAACAGTCTCAAATGATGTACACATAGAGTGGTCTATATTGTTGTATCTGTGCTGTCCGTTTCGTCCTACACAGAAAAGATTGTCAATTGTGTTGAGATAATCAACAAGCTTGTCCATCTCATCATATGTATCGAAATAAGCAGGGTATGCCTTCTTAACACGCTCTACGTGATAATCAATAACCTCTTTTTCTTCATCGATGAGATTGATCTTAACCATCTCCTTGATTGCCATTTTAGCAAACTCATCGTCAGTCATGCTCCACATGGAATCGCCTTCATTGCAGAAGTACTCAAGTCCCATCCAGACAGTATGATCGATGTCCTTAACAAGATAAGGAGACCAGTTATTGTAAATCTGGAAACGTCCCATGGAAACATTGCGGTCATGGACATATACCCAGTTATCCGGAACTATATTTCCGATTGTTCTTACTTTTGTCTTATTCTCAAGGTTAAGATGCGGAATAAGAACACCAAGTGTCATATAATCTCTGTAAGGAAGACCTGCTGCGATCCTTGCGGGATCTGCGGGAACATCATTCATTCCGGCAACAAGATCCTTTATTGGCATCGAACTGATCACGTAATCTCCGTTAACAGTAACCAGTTGTCCGTCCTTCTCATACGTAACACCACTAATATGATCTCCGTCTTTGTTTATCTTAACAACCTTGGCACCTGTTATTATCTGTCCGCCCTTTTTATGAATCTCAGCAGCAGTAACATCCCAAAGCTGTCCGGGGCCGAGCTTTGGATAGCTGAATTCCTCAATAAGAGATGTCTCAACCTTTCCGCCGGTCTTTCCGCTCTTTTTCTTAAAGGCATTAGCCAAAACTGCCATGATTGATACGCCCTTTACTCGCTGAGCGCCCCAGCTGGGATCTATTTCAGAAGGATGTCTGCCCCAGAGGTTAGCAGTATAATGCTCGAAAAACATTGAATAAAGCTTCTTACCAAACCTGTTTACATAGAAATCCTCAAGTGAATTCTCTTTACGTTTGAAAAGCATTGCCTTTATGTATGAAAATCCTGCAACAATAGTTGTTCCGAGACCCATGTTTGTAAAAGTCTCGACTTTAAGTGTTATAGGATAATCAAAAAACTTACCATTAAAGAAAATTCGTGAAATACGATTTCTTCTTAACATTACCCTGTCTTCTGTCTCAGGATCGGGACCGCCCTTTGTAATGGTTGACGAACGCTTAAGCACAATATCATCATATGATGGACTTCCCTGTCTGGGAAGCATGTTGTCCCACCATTCATTTACCTCGGGAACCTTAGAAAAGAATCTATGTCCACCCATATCCATTCGGTTGCCGTGATATTCGACTGTTCTGGAAATACCTCCGAACTTTTCAGTCTCCTCAAACACCACCACTTCAATATCGTCTGACTTTGCCAATAATTCGTATGCAGCCGTCAGTCCTGCAGGGCCGGCGCCTATGATTAAAGCTTTCTTCATTTTTTTACATTTTGCTCCACTATCTTTATTTATATCTTCACAATAGTGTAATTTTAACATTTATAATTATTTATGTCGACTGCATATTTTCTCTTAATGATAATATTGTATTTTCCACCACATTCATATCTATGGGTTTAGCCACATGCGCATTCATTCCGGAGTCTATTGCCCTCTGCACATCATCGGCGTAAGCATTCGCAGTCATAGCTATTATAGGGATCTCCTTAGCTCTTTCCTTATTCAGTTTTCTGATTGCAAGCGCTGCCTGATATCCGTTGAGAATTGGCATCTGTATATCCATAAGAATCATATCGTAATGATAAGGATCAGCCTGTTCAAACATTTCAACAGCTTCCTTTCCGTTTGCTGCCCTCTCAACTATAGCACCATCCATGTTCATAAGCTCTGTAAGGATATCAGCATTTATATCATTATCCTCTGCTGCCAGGAATCTCATTCCTTCAAGCGCCTTTCCCTTATTATCTTCTTTAACTGTGCTGACTCTGTTAAATATATCATCCATAAGCTGTTTAAATGTAGATAAGAAGAATGGCTTCTGAATGAAATCGTATATTCCTGCTTCCCTTGCCTCTTGGGCGATTTCTTCCCAGTCATCTGTAAGCAAAAGAAGAATTGGCTTTGGTTTTAAGTTTTTATCTCTTATAAAGGCCGCAAGCTCAAAGCAGCTTATGCTTCTTATCTGCATTCCCAGGAAAATAAGGTCAAAGCCTCTGTTATCATCCGCTCCTGCCTCAATAAGTCTCAAAGCTCTGTAGCCACTGGTGCAGAAGAACACCTCCACATCCGTGTCATGAAGAGCGGTCTCTATTTTATTACATTCATCCATGTCATCGTCAATAATAAGAATTCTATGGATACCGTGGTTTTTCCAGTAATTTCCTTCATCCTGATGAACACCCTGAAGTCTTAGTTTTATTAAAAATTTTGATCCTTTTCCTTCTTCGGATTCTACTGAGATTGTTCCGCCCATCATCTGAACAAGGCTTTTTGTTATTGCCATTCCAAGCCCTGTTCCCTGAATTCCGCTTGTTGCCTCCTTTTCTTCCCTTGTAAAGGCATCAAAGATTTTCTCCTGAAATTCCTTACTCATTCCGATTCCGTTATCTTTTACAGAAAAGCTAAGATCCCAGTATTCTCCGGATGAGCATTTCTCTTCACTTATGGTAAAATCTATTTTTCCTCCTTTAGGAGTATATTTAACCGCATTTCCAAGAATATTTACCAGTATCTCATTGATCCTTTTTTTATCACCTATAAAAATGTCCTGCTGCATTCCTCCGGAATGTACCTGGTAATCCAGTTGCTTTCCCTTAGCCTGGAAAGCTATTACGGAATTAACCTCTTCCAAAAGAAGACCAAGCGCAAATTCTTCATGATTTATGTCTGCTTTTCCACTTTCAATCTTACTCATATCAAGAACATCATTTAAAAGTGACAACAGGTTCTGGCATGCAAGTCCTATCTTATGTGTATAGTCCCTTACCTTTTGAGGATTATCCGAATTTTTGGCTATAAGCAGATTGAAATTCGTGATGGCATTCATCGGTGTTCTGAAATCATGAGACATATTAGCCAGAAAGTCTGTCTTGGCATTATTGGCTGCCTGAGCAACAGCAATCATTTCTTCCATCTGCCTGTTTCTTTTTACTTCTTCGGTTATATCAGTCCAGATAAGTAAGAATTTATCACCGTCCTCAAAATCCACATGACTTATGATACCTCTGAAATAACTAATGTCTCCGGTAATCTGATTTTGAACCTCAAGTATTTCAGCCTGTGCCATCTGCCCTATTGAAAGCTTCCTTACAGATTCATCTGATGGCGGAACTGTCTCATCAATTCTTACTCCTTTTTTTATAAGATTTCTTACATCAGATAAAATGCTATCTCTTGGCACTCCAATTATTTCCTCTGCATTATCCGTTAAATATTCAACGCGGAAGTCCTTTGCCGAGAAAATAGCTGCTACTATCCTGTTTTGTCTGACCACATAGTCACAAAACCAGTCCTTATATTTATTTTGTTTATCCTGTCCGCTACTTACTTTTTCAATCATATGCTTTCGTGCCCCCTGCCCTTAAAAGCCCTGACTGTGTTTTCAAAAAGCTTTATATCAATTGGTTTGGGTATATGGGCGTCCATTCCCGACTCACTTGTCTGTTCTATATCTTCTTTAAAAGCATTTGCGCTCATCGCAATGATTGGAATCGTTCCTGCGTCTTCTCTCCCTTTTGCCGAAAGTTTCCTTATTTCCTGCGCCGCCTCATATCCATTCATATTTGGCATCTGTATGTCCATAAGTATCATGTCATAATACCAGACTCCCTTATCCTTAAACATCTGAACTGCTTTCTCGCCGTCTTCCGCTATATCTATCAGCCCGGCTCCCTTCATTTTCAGTATTTCAACAAGGATTTCCGCGTTAAGCTCGTTGTCCTCCGCCCCAAGAAAACGCATTCCCTTAAATGCGCTCTCCTCTTCCTGTACATCGTTGTTTTCCTTGTTTTCAAGGGCTTCTTCTATTTCCCTCATTTCTTCGAGCTCAGTCTTTTTTGGTATATCAAATGCAAGTCTGACTGTAAAAATTGTTCCCGCATTTATTTTACTCTCAGCTTCAATTGTTCCACCCAGAGTTTCCACCACTGTTTTTGTAAGAGTTAGTCCGAGTCCTGTTCCCTGCTCTTTATTGGCATTTTTTCTTTGCTCCTTCTTAAAAGCTTCGAAAGCGTGCTCAATAAATTCTTTGCTCATACCGATACCATTGTCTGAAACTTCGAATTTCAGGTGTATCCTCTCCTTGTCTTCCTCATACTCCTTAAAGACATCCAGTCTTATTTCACCTTCCTCATCAGTATATGTAATGGAGTTTTGCAAAAGATTTTTCAATATAATTTCGAGCTTAAAAGCATCCCCTATAAGCAGATCTTCCTTCACGCTGCTTCTGTCGATAGTAAAATTCTGTTTTTTCCCTTCCGCCAGCGCGCCCATTTCATTTTCTACAATTCTGAGAACATCATTTAATGAAAATCTTTCATATTTGATCTCGTCCCCGCCCGCTTCCATCTTGCTCAGGTCAAGAATGCAGTTTATCATGTTCAGCATATTCCTATGGGCATATTCCGCTTTTTCTCCGTATTCGATAACCTTTTCCGGGTTATCCGCATTTTCCTTCATAAGCGCAAGATATCCTGACATGGCATTCATAGGCGTTCTGAAGTCATGAGACATATTCGCCAGAAATCTTGTCTTGGTCTCATTCGCTGTATTTGCAACCTTTAGCATATCCTGCATTGATATGAATCGCATAAGAAGCATTAAAATTGCCAGTGCAACTGCAAATGCAGAAATAAGCAGAATATTATTTATCCATCTCACTTGGGAAATACTGCGTTCAATAGGTTTTGACGGAGTTAAACAAACAAGCATTGTTTTGCCGTAATCTACGGGCATATATGTGACATAATAGTCTTCCCCTTCAATCTCCATTACGCATACACCGGTTTTTCTTGTCTCGATTTTTTGCTCAATGGGTCCTCCCACCGGATCGTAAATAACCCTTCCATTCTGGGATATGTACCTGACAATATTTTCTTTTTCCTCTTCAAGGCTTACCGATGTCGCTATCAGATCTCCGTCCTCATTAACAATGTAATTCTGGGATCCTGCCATATCGCTTCTTTTTATGGACAGTTTACTCTTGATCAGATCCGTATCTATAGCCACGCCTATTGCACAAAACTCTTTATTATTAAACTTGACCGGTTTTATACTCAGCACAAAAAGATCCTGATGTTTTCCTTTACTGGCAATAATATGTGTAACCTGCCTTGTACCAACAGAAGAAAGATTCGAAATAAAACCAGCCGATTCCTTTAAAGTTCCGATTTTTCCATCAGAATCTCTATAGTTGCCTTTCTCGTCAAAAAGGTAAACCTGTTCTACTTCCCATATTTTTTTTTCAGTATTTATATAAATTAAAAAATCACTGATTCCTGAAGATTTTTCATGTTCAAGATGATACGACCAGCTTTTTAAAAGCTTATAATATCTTGTAAATCTGGTCGTAACAGCAGATTCCAGCTGAGAATAATACGTTGTCAGCTGAACAATTCGATCACTATATACATATCTGTTCTGGATAATATTGACTACAAAGATCAGAACAGCAAAAAGAAGCGCGGTAACAACCGGCACCACCCATTTGGTTATCTTTTCACTACGCATATTAACCCCTCATGAAAATAGCGCATTGTGAATACTATCTCAGCTCATACATGCGATCTCCCTTGAAGTAGTCTCCGCATTTTCTGAGTTCCGACAGTACTAAGTCATAGCTTTTAAGATTGTCCATCCAGGTATCTATACTGATTCCTCTTGTGACAATCGGGCATACCGTAAATTTATAATCTCTAAGTTCCGACTGGAACGTCATTAAAGCTCTTCTTGCATGAAAAGCCTGGCAGCATAATATTATGTGCCTTACATCTTTTAATTCGTTTTCAATAATTTTTCGTGAGAACTTAGCATTTTCAAAAGTATTCCTGGATTCTGTTTCCTTTATTATCACATTTTCAGGAACGCCTTGTTCCACCATTAGTTTTGTCAGATACTCCGCCTCTGTACTGCATCCAAGACTATCTCCACTACTTGCTGAAAATCTTTGAAATTCATCTTCAAGAGATTCATATGTCATATAAAACTTGCCTGAAACCAGAATTTTGGGAGCGTAGCCTTCTTTCCACAAATATGCAGCATGTTCTGCAAGTTCCTTCATTGGTGCACCGGGAACAAGTATCAGATCAGCTTTCCCGGGCTTTTCTGAAACAAAAATAAATTTTCCAATTTCCTCCAGTGAAACTATGTTAGCAGGTCTCATCGAATCATTACCTTTTTGATCTCAGCTATATAAAAATAGTGATAATCACCCTTATCGTAATAATCAGCAATAATACGTCCGTTTACAACACAATCCTCTTTCATAAGCTGTTTGTAAAGAACCTTACATATAATAATGTTATCCGCTTCGTCAATAAACGGAACTCCATCGTCAAAATTCAGATTAAGCTTGGCATTGGAAATCTTATCCTCGTCTCTTCCTGAAACAGAGCCAAGGTACTTCTTAAGTCCCCTGTATGCATCACGGTTAAGGAACGAAAGCGAAAATTTCTTCTGCGCATCAATAAATTCTCTGGTATACCTGCTTTCTCTGACATAAATGATCGCACATGTTTTATCCCATATATGGGTTATTCCGCCCCAGGAAACAGTCATGGTATTTGCCTTCTCATCATCCCCTGCCGTTAGCAGTGCCCATGTATCTCCGCCGAAGTGAAAAGCACCCTCCAAAATTTCATCTAACTCAACAGGTTGAAATACGTGAAGTCCCATAATTAATTCCTCCTAAACCGTGCGAAAAAATATTTATTCTTGTTCTTTTTAAAAGTCTCTGAGTTTATCTTCTTCCGTAAGCTCGGTATTTTCTATCTTCAATATGGTTATGTCATAGCTATAGTCGCTATTTACTTCAATTGTCAGCTTATCTCCGACTTTATGCCCCATAAGCTGTTTTCCAAGCGGAGACTCTATACTGATAAGGCCTTTAAGCGCATTTCCTCGCATTGTGGTAACAATCTTGTAAGTAGCTTCGGTTCCGTCGTCTTCCATTCTGACTGTAACCGTCTTATTCATTCCAACCTCATCCTCAGCGCTGGAATCATCAACTATCTCAGCTGTTTTAATCATTCTCTCAAGGAATCGTATTCTGCTTTCATTCTGATTCTTGGCCTTTTTTGCTGCATAATACTCAAAGTTCTCACTTAGATCACCTTGAGCCCTTGCTTCTTTAACGTCTTCTAAAAGTTCCTTTCTTACAACAGCCTTGCGGTGCTCAATCTCCGCCTCCATATCCTCGATATCTTTTTTTGTCAACTGATTGTGCATTATAAAAAACCTCTCTTAATAGCATATATACTAATTGTACACGAGCTGATTAATAAATAAAAGTAAAGAAATCCTAAAGATACCCAAAGAAACCTATGGAAGTTCTGCTCTCGCTTTGCTCGCCAGAACTAGCACACTTACTAAGCTCAGCTTTGCTTCGCTAAGTAATTGTCCTAAAAGTAAAGAAATCCTAAAGATACCCAAAGAAACCTATGGAAGTTCTGCTCTCGCTTTGCTCGCCAGAACTAGCACACTTACTACAAAACAAGGCTACTGCGGATTAACCGCAGCAGCCTTGCTGTTTTTATAATATGTTCGATTTATCAAGCCTTTCCGTCTGAACCAAGAACATTGATGATCTTGTCATGAACGATTTCCTTAACATATGCACGGCCATCGCCAAGATACTGACGAGGATCGAAATGCTCAGGATGCTCAACGAAGTGCTGACGAATACCTGCTGTCATACCAAGACGAAGATCTGAATCGATGTTGATCTTGCAGACTGCACTCTTAGCTGCTGCTCTGAGCTGCTCATCCGGAATACCGATAGCATCCTTCATAGCGCCGCCGTTTGCATTGATGATACCAACGTACTTCTGAGGAACTGCTGAAGAACCGTGAAGAACGATAGGGAATCCGGGAAGACGCTTAACAACTTCTTCAAGGATATCAAGACGAAGCTTAGGATCCTGGCCGGGCTTAAACTTGAATGCACCATGGCTTGTTCCGATAGCAATTGCCAGTGAATCAACGCCTGTACGCTTCATGAAATCCTCAACCTGATCGGGATTTGTGTACTGTGCTGCATCATCAGCAACGTTAACATCATCCTCAACACCTGAAAGAGTACCGAGCTCAGCCTCAACTACGCAGCCCTTCTCATGTGCGTAATCAGCAACTTTCTTTGAAAGCTCAATATTCTCTTCGTAAGGCTTTGAAGAAGCATCGATCATAACAGATGTGAATCCGTTGTCGATACACTCCTTACAAATCTCAAAGCTAGCACCGTGATCAAGGTGAAGAGCGATCGGAATACTTGTAGCTTCAGTTGCAGCCTTAACCATGTTTACCAGGTAAGGGAACTGTGCATACTTGATAGCGCCCTGTGAGCACTGAAGGATTACAGGGGACTTAAGCTCATCACAAGCCTCTGTGATAGCCTGAATGAACTCCATGTCGTTGATATTGAATGCACCAACAGCATATCCACCATCGTATGCTTTTTTGAACATCTCAGTCGTTGTAACTAATGGCATAATTTTTACCACCTTTCGTAAATATTGTTAACAAAACACTAGAAATATTATAGACCAAATCATAACCTTAGTACAATCCTTATTTGCTATCAGTTTAGCTTTTTCTGTAAGGATTTTATGATACAATATCATAAGATACTCGGCAGGAGGAGTTACATATGACTTTTAATGATAAGGTTTTAAAAAAGCTTGATCAGAAGATCATGGCTGATTATTTGGATAAGAGCACAGGCGGCAGCAGTGTTTCCGATGACGGAAGATATCCCGCATACTGTCGTCTTGCCAGTGAAAACAACTTTTTGTTCAGTCACTTCAGAAGAAATGAAATATATAATCTGATTCTTGAACACATGTCTAAAGAGCAGGGAAGCGAATACCTTGAAGAGCTTACCAAAAGTGATAATTTTGGAGATCTTTGCTCTCGCCTCAATGAATATTTAAAAAATGACACTGTTGGTAAACCACGTGTATATGATTACGAAATTGGCGGCAGAACCGTTTCCGTTTCTCCTACAACCCTAAGGTACATTAAGGTTTTGGACGATCTTAAAAAGCTTTTCCCAATGGAGGATATTAAGTCTGTTGCGGAAATAGGAGTGGGCTACGGTGGACAATGCAGAATAATTTTTGCTGATTATAAAATTGATAAGTATTCGCTCATTGACCTCCCAGAAGCTCTTGGCCTTACTAAGCGTTTTCTAAAAAAACTTATAGATATCGGTAACGTACAATTCATAGACGGAACCGCTATGGATGGCGAAAATATATCAGATCATGACCTTGTGATCAGCAATTATGCTTACAGCGAGCTGGCAAGAGTAATCCAGCAGGGGTACTGGGATAAAGTTGTTTCCAAGGCTTCCCATGGATATTTTACCTGGAATCTTGAATCAGAGCGCAAGCTGGACGGCTTTACGGTTGATGAATTCACAAATATGCTAAAATCAATCGGTCGTGATGTAAGAGTTCTTGAGGAAAGACCTCTTACAGCCCCCGGTAACTGCCTGATTGTCTGGTA
Organism: Butyrivibrio sp. AE3004; assembly: GCF_000703165.1. Lineage (NCBI taxonomy): Bacteria > Bacillati > Bacillota > Clostridia > Lachnospirales > Lachnospiraceae > Butyrivibrio > Butyrivibrio sp. AE3004. The sequence goes on along the minus strand of NZ_JNLQ01000002.1, from coordinate 3,375,360 downwards.
AAAAATGATCATCTCATCATAAAAAATTAAGTAATGATTCTTATAATAAAAAACATCAGTTTGAAAGTTCCTTCATTTCTTTCAAACCGATGTTTTTATTTTATTTCTTTATTATTTTCCGAACCCCAAACCCGATCATAATCATCAAAAATGCTAATGAGATTATCTCTGAAATTCTCCAGTATAATGGCTCCCTGAACCTGATTTTTATTACCGAATCAGTACCTTTGGGAACCGTAACCCTTAGCTTATTATTGTCTCCCGATGTCAGCTCATATTTTTCGTTTCCATCAGTCCCGTAATAATATGGATAAGCCAAAAGCGGAAGGTCTGCAAAGCCCTCATTTGTCGTACTGTTCACAAGGTGTAAAGAGTATTCTCCGTCTTTTCTTTCTTCATCAAAGTAAGTTATGTCTTCAGATGATGGTAGCACAGATGCATACTGAAGTCTCTCCGTGTCCGTACCGACTATCATATACTGTCTGTCATCATCAAAAGAAGTCCAATCTTCAAAATTATTAACCGCAACCTTAACCGTCTGCTTTTCAATGAAGCATCTCACGTAGGATCCACTCTGCCAGATACTTATGACAAGAAGGATAATCCCCAGCTTGTACCACTTTTTTTTCCCAAGCATGACAGCATAAAGAGCACATATAAGAATTGTTGCTGCAGTAAGATATCTTGGCGGATATTGAATGCTCCCCAGTATCTTAAACAGGATTTTCACCTTGTTATAAAGCATATCGTACGGGAAATAACAAGTGCTGAGAACAAGTGCCAATAACGCAAGCGCTCCCGTTATAATCTCCGCTACATGCTTTTCAAGTTCTTTTCTGTTCGAAAAAAGGTAGATTACAAAAGCAATCATTATCATAATCAGTGAGATCCCGGGTGATTGAGGCATTTCCGTTATAGGCTCATTTCCAAGCTCCCTCATTGGTGCAACCACATCATAATATGCTCCAAACATTTGCTTCCATGTTATTCCGAAAGTCTGGATTGGAGTGGTCTCCCCTGAATTTATAAGCATCGGCACGTTTTTGTAATAATCAATAAGTGGAACTATCTGCCACAAATTAAGTAGCAACGCACTTCCTGCTGCAAAAGCAAGTTTTTTCCACTTCCCTTTTAACAGCATGTTTTTAGCATCCGCAATTACAAATATCACTATAAAAAGTGTTGCCATTATAACGCTTAACAGATGCGTCATGAACAATCCCGTCATTCCAAGACAAAGTAGCACAACCCCTCTTTCAGACTTATCATCCCTGTGAATTCTTGAAAGTCCTAAAACTATCAGGGGCAGAAATGCAAAAGCGCTGTATTCTCCCACTGCCTGCCTTGTGAAAAGGTCCGTAAGTCTCCAAAATGACAGGAAATATAAAAGCATGCATAAAGCACCAAAGCGCCTGCTGCCCGATAGATATTTAAAGCAGATATAAGCTGTAAATGCCGTGAGAAGCTGTATGAAAATGCAGTAGCAAATATATGTCATCCAAAGGGGCATTCCCAAAAGATGTAAAATGGCCGGAATATAAAGAAGAGCATCACCATACATGACTCCAACCGGATATCCATAATTATTAAACCAGTAATGCTGCATTTTTACAGGAAATTCTCCGTCCCTTAATCCTTCCGCAATCCCTGCTATCCTTCTTATATGGAACGGCAGATCATGTCCAAAAGGAATACCCTCTTCTTTTTCTTCAGAAGAGGAAGCTTCCGTATATTCTATCTGCTCTCCCTGCCATATTAGTAAAGCCCCGTCAAATTTTAATATCTGATCACATCCCATATTCTGAAGGCTTTCTACTCTCTCATCATTTCCGTCAAACACAAGATAGATATAGTCGCAACTGAGTTCATCAGGTGGATTAAACAGATATCTTGCATAGTAGGAAGTATCATTCATATTAAAGTCATAGGGCGAAAGCTTTGTTCCGAGAAGGAAGAAAATATACGGCGGAATATACGGCTGATTATCATGGATAAATACAACCTGCTTATCCACAAAGTATTCCTCTTTTTCAAGCACCTTAAGCGGTTCATCTATTGTCTTTTGAAAAAGATATAAATTATCCGAGTATTCCCCAAAATACTTAATAAAGAAAGCTCCCGATAACCCGATAAACACACAGGCTAACAAGGTACAGGAGGCAATCATTGCCTTTCTTTTTTTTGAAAACAGTAAAAGTACAGTTTCCATACCAAATGCTGCAAAAAATGCCAGCGTAAAGAAGATTCCGTTCATCTTATTTACATTTGGTCCGTCTCCCCCAAGCATTGCTCCGATCAAAAGCTCACAAGCAAACCATAAAACCGGAAGAATTGCAAAGCCAAAAGTCTTAATCTTAGCCGAATCTTTTATCGATATTATTGAACGAACCATCCCTATCACGATAAAAGGTATTGTCACATAATACATTGTTCCGAATGCAGGAATACTATTGTAATCAAGACTGTCATACAAAAATACACTCTTTAGCGCATTTAGTAATCCTGTAAGAGAAGGAGCAATTATCTCTCCACCTCTGTAGAAAGTAAGAGCCGGCATAGTTATAATTCCAAATACTATGGATTCTTTGCCGTTTATATTTACATATTGTGTCACAAGAAGAGGTGCTGCAAGAATCGCAAGCGGTATTACAAAGCTTATAACTCTAAGAGCACTTAGTTTCCTGCTTACCAGCAGGATAACAAACAAAACTGCAAGAAATAGCGGCATTATAGCATAGCTTATTGCATATGTATAAAGTGTTGCTCCAGCCAGGAGGCCTGCCAATGCATAATCACCTGTTTTCTCTGAGCCGATTGCCCTCATCATGGTGTATAAAAAAAGTGTGGTCATGCCCAGCATCAGATTACAGTCAAGACCGAATCTTGCACTCATAACGAACACAGGGCAACATGTAAATATTATTGGGTAAATATATTCTGCGATTGAATCTTCTCCGCAAATAATTCTTACTATTTTTTCTCCCGCAAACAATGTAATAAGAGAGAAAATTGCACCCGGAAGGCGAAGTGCCCACACATTCAGTCCGAGGAATTTTACAAAAATTGCTGCAAGATATGCATATAGCGCACTTTGCCCGCCTCCAAAGTTTATGAGATAAACCGGAAAGGATAAAAGATTTCTGTCTACCCCGTAATTTGCAAGACAATACGCATCATATGCCATTCCGGCTTCATCAACATGCAGTCCTGAAGGTGTACTCCCAAGAAACACAAGTCTTGAGAATATAGCGATCATATATACTGCAATGAAATAAAGCTGCTTTTTGTTTAAGCCATTATTTGTCTTCACGACTCTTCTTCTCCGTAATTATTAGTATTATGAAAATTGCGACACCTGCTATTGCCATCAATACTCCGAAAGTCGCACCGGGGGTATGGTACTTTAGTGCTATACTGTGAGTTCCCTCTGTTATTGGTGTTCCCAAAAACATTATGTTTGCTTTTTCAGGTATCCTCTTTTCTCCATCAACATAGATATCCCATCCCTTATCATACGGGATATTTATCACAAAATATGAATCTTCATTAGCGGTTATTGTACCTGTAATCTCATTTGTCATCAGTGACATTGGATTTCTGTGGAGGTTATTGTCTTTCATTGTTTCTGCGCAAAGATTCTCCGACATCCCCACATAATCCTGCATGCTCTGGCATATTACGCTAATACTGTCAAAGCTGTATCTTCCTTTTTCAGGGAAGGTTATTGTAATTGCACTTCTTGCTTCATCACTGTAACAAAGATTAACAAGATAATTATGCCATCCACTGTAAAACTGACTGTAAGGCGTTTTGTATGCAATTGTCTTAGTTATCTGTCTGTTCCCGGGTGTATCTGTCGAAACGGATATATTTGTTGAATCATAAGGTATTTCACATCTTAAATTTTCAATATAAAGATATGTTTCAGATTTCGGAATTCCCTCAAAAGACAGAGTGCATGTAGCATTTTCCTTCTTAACAACAAAAAGTCCGTCTTTAACCTTTAGGCCATGTTTCTCGGAAATCTCATAGGGAACACTTACCTCTTTAAAATACGAATCATCCAAAGTATCAAGCTCTGAAAGCTCGGCTGTGCTTTTACTGTTTTCTTTTTCTCTTACTGCTCCGAAAAGCATGGCCTGCTGCCTTCTTACAGGTGAAAGAGCATCATAGTCCTTTCTTGAAATCACTTGTTTTCTTGTATATCCAAGAGCAGCTGAATTATTATTTGCAAAAATACCAAAATTATACCATTCAGAAAAAGGAGCATATCCAATCGGAACATAAGCCTGTTCCTGCTCATTGTTATATCTTAGGGAATAATACTTTACCCCGGCAATATTTAATGGTATAGCTCTGTCATCCAATCCGAAGAAAGAAAAGTTTGACATTTCATTTACTGCCAAAGATTCCATAAAATCCGAGACAGCTCCATTGGCAAGGCTCCAGTAAAACTGCGTTGACGGAACACTATAGGGAAGCGACGCATTCCAGGTAAGATTTCTTCCGGAATAGCTGTAATAATTATCCTGTCCTTCTGTAACAGTCTCAGAGAGAGCTTTTAGCTCCGTACTCATGACAAGATTGTCATATTCATCCGGTGTCATTTTATCAACATAACCGCTTGGAAGGTTTCCTGCCTCCGGAGCGTTGGCAGCATAGCCGTTTTGAAGTATTCCCAAAAGAATTAGTACAAACAACATACCCTTTCTCACATTCCCGGGTATTTTCTTTATAACCACAGGTATGATGAGCAATACCAGCAATATCATCTGAGGATAAACATTATCTGATTTCTCACCAAGGAAAAACATTACGGCAACATATATAAGCGATGCTGCAGCAATAACTATCATGTCTTTTGCTTTCATATCTTCCGCCTTTTCGCAGAAAGCTGTTATCAGATATGAAAGGAGCAGACAATACGCAAAACTCCATCTGTTTATTGTGTAGGAAAAGCCTGTCATCGCATATCCCGCAGCGGGAATCAAAAGCATTACCGTCATAAGGGCGGTTAATATACGAAGTCTTATTACTTCTTTCTTTTTATCCTCATCCGCCTTTACAAATAGCAGACAGACAGCCGGTAGCGCAATAAATGTGAGACTGATTACCGTATCGTATCTTGGGAAATATTTATATGACAAAAGACTTACAAGCAGTTCTTTATAGTATTCTGCGGAATATATGACAGGTATGGCATGAGATCCTATACCGGCCCTGGGGTTTGATAAAAATGCAATAATTACCGGAAGAAGTATAGGCATCGCCAAAGATGTTCCAACAACACCAAGAAATAGAAATTCCGCAATACATCTAAATGCCTTACCTATGCTTTCAAAGCACCCTGCAGTAAAAATATAGATAATCGTATACACCATTATCATCAGCACCAGCATATAAAAAAAGTAAAAGTTGCTAACAGCTGATAGGGCTGTTGCCAGTATAAACACAGCCGCTTTTTTCTCATGAATGTATCTTTGTGCACCGTAAATAAGTAGCGGCAGACATATCATGGGCTGGACAAATTGCGGATTCCACATTCCTATAAATAAAACTACACCACAAAAAGAATATGACATCGCACCGCATAATTTTGAAACATCAGAATACTTACCATTTCCTCTCGTCATGAGTAAAAATGACAATCCGGCAAGATATGGTCTAAGCAGAATAAGAAACTGAAAATAGTAATAAACATATTTAGATGGTAACAGTCCTACAGGAAGATTAAGCGGATCACCCACAGCATAATACTGCATGGAAGTAAGAAAATCAGCACCGTAACCTATTCCCAAATCATAGTTTTGGACAGATAATTTATGCTCAACAAATATTCTGTAAAAAAATCCTCTAAGATATCTTCCATATTTTGTAAGTGCATTAATGTGTTGTTCAAATGCATCAGAACTATTGATAAGTGATTTTCCGCTTTTATAAAACCACCCCCATACCAGAGCAGCCATCAGAACGTAAAATATCGTATAAAACAAATACACTGCTGTTTTGGAACGTTTATCTGCTGTTTTCATTATAATTTTGACCTCAGATCTGTATTATTGGACAATTACATGCGGAAGAAGTTGGTAGCCCAGAAAGCTTCTTCATTTATAGCTGCTATTCTGTTAAACTGCAGAACAACAGCAGAATCTGCTCCATAAGGTCTTACCAGCTTACCATTTTTAACACTATAGCTGATTGGATCTGTCCTAAATCCCTTATTACTTGTCTCAAGCACCCTAAGTAGTCTGGCATCCTCAGGAATTCCAAGAGGTACTATTGAAATTTCACTGACTGTCAGATACTTATTCGTGTTCACCACAACAATGGTCGCTGTGGTTCTGTTAAACCTGCCATAAGCAAGTATTCCTTCCCCGGCCTCCAGTCTTACAAGTGATCCGGTTCTAAGCTCCATGCTGTTCTTATGTATGCGTATCATTTCCTTATGAAACTCCAGCATACTCTGATCCTCGCATCCCCAGGGATACGTTCTCCTGTTATCAGGATCTGTAAAGCCACATACTCCTGCCTCATCCCCATAATAAACCGTCGGTGCGCCTGGCCATGTCATCTGCACTACTACTGCCTGTCTCATGACAGCCTTATTAATTCCGTCTTCAGCAGCTTTATGTCCTTTCGTAGAGCACCTTCCCACAACATGGTTTGTTCTGGTTAGGAATCTGGAATGATCATGATTAGACAGTTCATTCATGGCTACCAGTGCTGATTCCTGTACAAAATTATCAGTACCTGCCTCCAGCATAGTATTCCAGAATTTATCAACATCTCCTATCATTTCCTCATGATATTCATCACTATGCTTTTCCATTCCGGTAAGAAAATATGAAAGAGGTTCCATGAAAGCATCATAGTTCATAATGCTATCCCATTCTCCGCCTTTTAACCATTCATGAGCACTCCCATAATGTTCTGCAAGAATCAGAGCTTCGGGATTTGCTTCCTTAACTTCTTTACGAAATCTTTTCCAGAATTTGTGATTGTATTCCTCTGAATGTCCAATATCAGCACCGACATCCAGTCTCCATCCGTCTGCATTATACGGTTCTGAAACCCATTTTTTTCCTATTTCTATTATGTAGTCTTCCAGCTTCCTGCTGCCTTCATAGTTTAGCTTAGGCAGGGTATCATATCCCCACCATCCCTCATAATTTTTGTTATAAGGCCATTGTCCGCCGTTAAAGCAAAAATAATCGTGATATGGGCTGTCTTCGCTGATATATGCCCCTTCTTCATACCCCGGAGCATTCTCATATATCCTCTCCCTGTCCATCCATTTATTAAATGAACCGCAATGATTAAATACTCCGTCAAGAATGACTCTTATTCCCCGCCTGTGAGCTTCTGAAACAACCTTTGCAAAAAGCCTGTCCGAAGCTTCAAGATTTTCTCTGTTTGTTACTCTGTCTATATATCTTGTCGCCTTAGTATTATTCTCAGTGTCTTCAAGGAGATTTCCCTTATCAGACACTATTTTCCCAAAATGCGGATCAATATGATCATAGTCCTGTGTATCATACTTATGACATGAGGGAGAAACAAAAATAGGGTTGAAATAAATAACTTCTATTCCCAGCTCCTTCAGGTAATCAAGCTTTTCAAGCACTCCCTCAAGATCCCCGCCGTAAAATTCCCTGATATTGCCTTCAGGATCAGGATAATTCCCCCAATTGATTATCTGTCTGCTTCTTTTTCCAACGTAATTATATTCATTTGTCAGTACATCATTTGTGGGATCACCATTTCTGAATCTGTCGACAAATATCTGATACATAACTGCGCCTTTTGCCCAGTCCGGTGTACCAAAATCAGGTATCATTCTGAATCTGTATTTGCCTGGTATATCTGTACAAACTCCGCTTTGATCATAAAAGAGAGTCTCGTTCTCCCCTTCTATTCGGAAATAGTAATAGACAGTTCCTCCCTTTTCAGGAACCTTAGTTTTTAAAAGATAATAATCGAACCCATCCTCGGTGTGATGCTTATTCATAACCCCTTCACCGGATTCAATATCAGTTTTGTATACAAGAGTTATCTTATCTGCATCCCCATCGCCGCAGCGGAAGTATATAAAGATCACACTTCCCGGCTTTGGACTGGTGGGTTGATGAAAGTCCAAAGTCATATCATGGAACAATCGTTCCCGTCTAATCATAAAAAACTCCTTAAATAGCAAAAAAGACAGCTTAGGGTTGCTGTCTTTTTTAGAGAAGGTATTTCTTTCTTATGGGTATAGCAAAAAACTTTAATGTATTGGGGGTTACGAGATTATATTAGCACCAGCTTATTTTTTGGTAAATACTCACGTTTCACAAAATAACTAAAAGCCCCACTACATTTTTGTACATTTTGCACAAGCTTAGATTTTTTCTGCAAGTGCTGCTACATCTTCCCTTAGTGAAACAGCCGGATGAGAAGCGAATAAGGCTTCGAACTCCTCGCGTCCAATTTTTTCTTTTTCAATCAACAGCTTAGAGCTTGAATGAAGGATATCCTCGTAGGATCTGATGATTTCTTTTGCTTTTGCATAGCAAAGATCAATGATATCCTTAACCTGTTTATCTATCTCGCCTGCCATCAGCTCAGAATTTCTCTTATTGTGCTGAATGTCATAACCGATAAACACATCCTCTTCCTGTTCATTATAGTTGATGATACCGATTCTCTTTGACATTCCGTATACGGTTACCATCTTTCTTGCTTCGCTTGTAGCTTTTTGAATATCACTGGAAGCACCTGTTGTTATATCACCGAAGATTATTTCCTCAGCTATACGTCCTCCGAGAACTACCATTATCTCCTGAAGCATCTTTCCTTTTGTGAGGAACATTTCATCTTTTTCGGGAAGTGGCATGGTATATCCGGCTGCTCCCATTCCTGTCGGAATAACAGATACAGTATATACAGGTCCCACATCAGGAAGCACATGATATAAAATAGCATGTCCTGCTTCGTGATATGCAGTAATCTTCTTTTCCTTATCGGAAATAATATGACTGTGCTTCTCAGTACCTATTCCGACCTGAACAAACGCTTTCTGAATATCCGTCTGCTTAATAAAAGATCTGTTATCCATTGCAGCGTTAATTGCAGATTCATTAAGTAGATTCTCGAGGTCCGCTCCTGTAAAGCCCGCTGTTGTCTGCGCAATACTTTCAAGATCAACATCTTCTCCAAGCGGCTTATTTCTGGCATGTACCTTTAGAATCTCATGTCTTCCTCTAACGTCAGGTCTGGCAACTGTTATCTTTCTGTCAAAACGTCCGGGACGAAGGATTGCAGGATCAAGGATATCAACACGGTTTGTAGCCGCCATGACAATAATACCCTCATTAACGCCAAAACCATCCATTTCAACAAGGAGCTGGTTAAGAGTCTGCTCACGTTCATCGTGTCCGCCTCCCATACCGGTTCCTCGACGTCTCGCAACTGCGTCTATCTCATCAATAAAAATTATGCAGGGAGAATTCTTTTTTGCATCAGCAAAGAGGTCTCTTACACGTGATGCACCGACACCTACAAACATTTCAACAAAATCAGAACCCGAAATACTAAAGAAAGGTACTCCTGCCTCTCCTGCCACTGCTCTTGCAAGAAGTGTCTTACCTGTTCCAGGTGCACCTTCCAAAAGAACACCTTTAGGTATTCTCGCTCCGACCCTGGTAAATTTACCGGCATCCTTAAGGAACTCAATAATTTCCGTAAGCTGCTCTTTTTCCTCAACAAGACCTGCTACATCCGTAAGCTTGATCTTATTTTCCTCTCCTGTTGAAAGGCGCGCTCTGCTCTTACCAAAGTTCATCATCCGACTGTTGCCGGAAGACTGTCCCTGGGCATTATTCATCATCACAAACAGGAACGTAATAACAAACAATCCTACAAGAATAGGTATTATGCTGCTTATAAGAAGATTTTCCCCGGGTACATCTCTTACAATCGGATCTACGCCGTTCTGTACGAGTATATTCTCTATTTCCGAGACATCCGTAGCATATAGTATTTTTTCCGTTTTATCTGACAGAGTGATCTGAACAACTCCGGTAGGTGTTTCTTCATTCGGAACTATAACCGCATCATATACCTTTCCGTTTTGAAGGTCCTGAACAAGCTGCCCTCTGGTATAGTCTGTATTTGATGACTGAATCCTGCCTTTTCCGTACTCCAGAAAGGCAAGCGCCAGCAGCAGGACTATTATAAGTCCAAAGTAAAAATTAAATCCCCTGTTTTTATTCACTGTTTATCCCCTTCAATCGAACTCTACTACCCCAATATAAGGCAGATTTCGATACCTCTGATCATAGTCAAGTCCATATCCCACAACAAATTCATCAGGTATCTCAAATCCTGTGTAGTCCACATTAACATCCATTACACGTCTCTCAGGCTTATCAAGAAGTGTACAAAGCCTTATGCTTGCCGGTCCTCTGTCCTCAAGCATCTTCATAAGATAACTGAGTGTTCTTCCGGAATCCACAATATCCTCTACAATAAGGACATCCTTATCATTAATAGGCTCATCAAGATCCTTTACAATCTTAACAACACCACTGGACTTCGTTGAAGATCCATAGCTTGAAGCAGACATAAAGTCCATTGTTACAGGAACAGTAATTCTCTTTGCAAGTTCACACATAAAGAAAGTGCCGCCCTTAAGCACACATACAAGATGAACTGTTTTTCCGGCATAGTCCTTGCTTATCTGCTCGCCGATTTCCTGTATTCTTTTGTCAACCTCCTCCTCAGAAAGTAATACTCTAACTGATTCTGCCATAATTACCTCACTTCCGAGAGTGAAAATCACTCCGTATTTCTTTATCTTTTTGTTACTGTTACTTCCAAAACCCTGAGTGAATAATCATCCAGCTTGTAGTAATCGCCTATCCTGTATCCGGGAACCCATAAAACATTGTCCCCGTCCGCAAGTATATATAGGGAATCTCTTACATCAAGCGGAATTTTTTCATCTATCATGAATTTTTTCAGTTTCTTGTTTCCATTTCCGACTGAGATCATATCCCCTGTACATCTCGTTCGGAATTGCAAACTATTATTTATTTTATCATAATTAAACCATTTAGTATATTCTCCTGTCGGGATTTCGAGCCTACTTTCATAGAGAAATACTCTCATTTTTACAATCCCTACCCCCGGAATTTTCACTGTAACGTGTTCTCCCTGGTCAAGAGCCTCCAAATCAGGTATTATCGCCTCACTAAAGGGATTATCGAGCTTTTTGAACGTAAGCTTTAATTTGTCATAAGCCCGAATTACTTTTATTCCGTATGGAAGATCCTGTTCCTTAGATCCTTCCTTACTTAGAACCATTTTACTGATCGTATTAATGTGGATATCCTGTATATCCTTAACATGCGGATAGAGAAGTTGTAATCCCCGTATAATAAGACGTTCTCTTATTATTTCATGTCTTGAGGAAAGTACATTACAGTCAAGAATAACCTCTCCTTTCTTTTTGCTGATAAGCCACCCTTGTGTCTGATCTGCCATTAATTCCAGAAAATCATCTATTCTCCCAAGGTAATTAGCTGTCTGTGCCACATGCTTATCTGCCTTTGGATTTACCTGCTTTTTTGCCACGGGAATTATATTATGTCTTATCCTGTTTCTCGTATAGTCATCGGTAAAATTGCTGTCATCATTACAGTGCTCAAAGCCTTGCTCTGCAAGATACTCTTCTATACTCTCCCTGTCCACATCTATAAGGGGTCTTATGATCTCAAAGCCGCCTCTTGTGCCCTTTACCCTAATACCGGACAGGCCTTTGATCCTGCTTCCTCTGAAAAGATTATGAAGGACTGTTTCAGTTTGATCGTTTCTGTTATGTGCGGTTGCAATCTTAACCGTTCTTCCGTATTTTTTCGAAAGTTCCTCAGCAATCTCACAAAAGGCATTATATCTTTCATTTCTTCCGGCTTCTTCCTCGGAAATATCATTATCCTGAGTAATTCCCGGGATATCTATATCTCTTCTGAAAAAAGTTACATTGTATTTTTTGCACAGTTCTTCAACAAATCTGGCTTCACCTTCTGCAGCTTCACGTATCATATGATTGATATGTACCACTGCAAAATTAAAAAACAGTTCTTCCCTCAGTGTCCTCAGAACATGAAAAAGGCAGACAGAATCAGCACCTCCCGACACACCTGCCAGGACTATCTCTCCGTCTGCTATAAGGCCTTCATCCTCTATAAATTTTTTTACGTCTGCTGTCAAATTATTCATCTTTTAATTCAGAAAGGCTCCGGATCAATTCCGGAGCCTTTATTACCTTTACTTTCCTGCGCTCTTATCCTTGAAAATAATTTCTCCGGGATATACAAGCCCCAGTTTTTCCTTCGCAACCTGTTCAATATATTTTCTGGTTGTTGTATATGTCTCAAATTCAGCTATTTGTTCCTTGCGCTTTTCTTCCTGTTCAATCTGAGTCTGTAATGTATCAATCTTTGCATGATACATGTCTCTTTTCTGAACAAGGCTCATGCTTCTTATCAAAACCACAACAAGAAGAAGCGCAACAGCCACAGTAGCCATAATCATACCGTATTTGTTCTGTTCATTAACTCTTTTATATCTTGCTTTTGCTGCCATCAAAACTCCCCATCCGAAACAATTGCTATTTACGTTATTTCGGAGATATAACCCCTCAACTTTATTTTAGTACGCAAAAAAATCACTGTCAATCAAAGCATATCAAATATATCGGTAAAGCGATGACACATCCTCTTTGTGTATGGTTTCCTTTACATCAAGTACCTCTACCTTAACATCCTTGTTTCCAAAGCTTATAGCTATAATGTCTCCTGCTTTAACATCAGTACTTGCCTTTGCCACTCTGTCATTTATCATAACTCTTCCCGCATCACAGGCTTCGTTCGCAACCGTTCGCCTTTTGATAAGTCTTGTCACCTTTAAATATTTATCCAGTCTCATGGCTGACCTCCGCTTACTTCCTCGTGTTTTATATCACTTTCACTACCTGTATTGTTATTTCCGCTGTTATTATTTTCTTCATTACCCTCATCAGCTTTCTTAACTGGCACAAGATTAGGGAACGTGTAAGTAACATTGGATTTTTCTTTGTCTATATGAATGGTATAGCTCTTTGTCTCATACCCTTCTTTCTGAAGAGTTACCATATGTTGTCCTGCGGTTTTTGCAAAGCTTACCGGCATTATTCCAACATAATTACCATCCATATATACCTCTGCTCCTATCGGTTCATCAAAAGTCACCTTATATCCGCTGATTACATTTTCATCCACTGTGCTTTCTGAATTTGACGAATCCGAAGTATCAGATGTGTTGCTGGTTGAAGCTGCATCTGAATTATTTCCTCCTCCGGTACCTGTATCCTTTGAAGAGGAGGCTTCAGAAGATGCTGTTGTTGCTGCTGCCTCAGAATCAACACCTGCTGTGCTGCCTGAAGATGAACTTGATGATGCCTTGGCTGCGGAATTCTTCTTTTCGGATTTTGATTTTCCTGAATTGGCGGCATTTTCATTTACAAGGTCATCATACCACTCGCCCGTTGAAGTCGCATGTGTTGCTTCGCTTGGTGCGGCTGAAGATTCTTCTTCTGCGGAATTTTCCTCTTCGACACTTGAAGCCTCTTCTGCTGCATCCTTTTCCTTTGTACCCTCTTTTGCCTCAAGATCTATAAAAAGCGTTGCGTCAGGCTCCGCAACCTTCAGGATATGATCCTGTGGTTCGTACCCTTCGGCCATAACATGTAACTTATGCTTACCATAGGTGTAACTGTGAGGTACTTCAGTCAGTACTTCATTTCCGTCAACAAAAACTCTTGATTCGGAAGGAGTAACAACAAAAGTCACATTTCCTTCTTTTATTTTTTCGACCTCAGCAACACTTGTATCAATTACGGTTTCTTCGTTTCTGTTTACAATAATTTCAGACGAAAACTTTGCGCCGTTTCCCATAATGCTGACATTATAGCTTCCTTCAGGCGCACTTATCAGCATATGAGGAGTTATTTTTCTTATTACTTCCTTATCGAGCTCAATCCATGCTCCTACAAGGCTTCTGTCATTAACTGTTTCCGATGAAAGGCTTACATAACCATGGCCTTTTGTTACCACTATGCTGTACAGTTCCTTATCTATACCACTAACCCTCAGCGTATCAGTAGCAAGAATATCTTCAGGATTCACAGCCTGCCCATCAGATATTATCAGTGTTTTGGGCGTTATATGGAAAACCGTACCATTAATCTTTGCTGTCTCATCATCGCTGACAAGGCTAAAGTCTGTCACTCCGCCTTCTACCCATGCATCACGGGATACACAAAGAGAGTTTAGATGCTTCACGCCTTTAAGAAAAGTTATGTTCACCACCTGTCCTACTTCGAGCATTGATGCAGACATTGGCTCTCCGTGGATATCGTATATCATGGATGTATTATCATAGCTTAATGTATAATTTTTGCCCACATCATGATTTCTGAACTGTATGGTCTGGGAATAGGTATTGACCTGTTTGACCACGGCTGTATCTGCAGAATCATACTTCGCCAAAAGAGAAACTCTGACTTTTTCATCTTCATTTATTACTACGTCAGACGCAAAAGCACTGATTGGTCGAAATAATGCAAAAGCCAGTGCAAACAGCAATATGAAAAAATTCTGAAAGGTCTTTTTCATAGCTCCCCCTTTTCCGGATTTCGGAAACAGCCCCAAACTTTTATTTACTATCTACCCGTAAATCCCGAAAATACGGAATCATCAAGTAAATATTCTTTTGAATTGTGAGAAGGATTTTCAATAACATCCATGAGCATTGCACCAAGAATATCTCCAAGCTCTTTTCCGGGCTTAATACCTTTATCAATGAGATCTTTACCGTTTACAGCAAGCATTTTTAAGGATGTGCATTCATTGTCTCTTTTGATCTCATCGTACAAACGGCTCAGTTTATCAATCCATGCAAATTTCTCATCCTTTAAATAATCACTTTGTGCAACGGTATCTGCCCGTTTTATCTCGAGAAAATACGGAAAGAGTTCCTCTCCGATTTTGTTTACAGCCTTTCTTACATTCTTCTTCTCTGCTGAAAATCTCCAGTCATGATACCTCACAAGTATCCTGACCTTATCCATTGTATCCCTGTCAAATTTCAGGCGTCTCAAAATAGCATATGCCGTATCCGCACCCTTCTCTGCATGTCCAATAAAATGATCTTCTCCCATTTCATCGGTAGTTTTGCAGGATGGTTTCTCTATGTCATGCAAAAGCATGGTAAGTCTGAGCAGCTTATCATTTTTCACTGCTTCAACAGATCTTACAATATGTTCTCCGACATTATATGCATGATGCGGGTTATTCTGCTGTGTTTCAAAGCATTTGTCAAACTCAGGCATAAATACCGCTGTGATTCCTGTCTGATACAGTTCTCTCATTTCTCCCGGATTGGAAGAAACAAGAAGCTTTATCAGTTCCACCTGAATTCTCTCTGTGCTGATTTTGCTTAAGGTAGGCGCAAGTTCTGTAATGGCTTTTTTTGTTTTATCCTCAATTGTATATCCAAGCTGAGCCGCAAACCGCACCGCTCTCATCATACGCAGTGCATCCTCTGTGAATCTTTCTGTAGGATCTCCCACGCATCGGATTATCTTTTTATCAATATCTAAAATTCCTTCGAACTTATCAATAAGGCCATCTTCTTCACTATAAGCCATTGCGTTTATGGTAAAGTCTCTTCTTTTCAAATCCTCGATAAGATTTGAAGTAAAGGTTACGTCCTTGGGATGCCTTCCATCCTCATACTCACCGTCTATTCGGTAAGTTGTAACCTCAAAGCCCTCTTTGCCTATCATAACTGTTACGGTTCCGTGAGCGATTCCTGTATCGATTGTTCTTCCAAATATCTTTTTTACCTGTTCGGGTCTTGCGCTGGTAGTTATATCCCAGTCGCCCGGTTCTCTACCCAGTATGCTGTCCCTTACGCAGCCCCCAACCACATAAGCCTCATAACCATGTTCATGAAGCTTATTCAGTATTTCGGCTGCGGGAACAGGAATATTTATTTTTATTGCTTGCTTATCCAAATTGTCTTTCTTTCGTTAATAAAAATATATGGTTTTTCTTTTTATTAGAAAAACATCAAAAGCTTTTTAATATGCTCTTCCCCAGTAAACCATCTTTGTAGCAGGCTTTCCGCAGCATACACAGGTTCCTGAAAGTTTTTCCTGTTCGAAAGGAATACATCTGCTTGTTACAGAGTAGTCTTCCTTTATCTTATCCTCACAGGCTCTGTCACCACACCACATTGCTTTTACAAAGCCCTTGGTTTCCTTAAATGCCTCCTCAAACTCTTCCTTGCTTGTAGCTGAAAATGTATGAGTATCAAGGTGATTCTTAGCTCTTTCGTACATATCGTTCTGAATTTTAGGAAGGAGCTCACCAACCTTAGCTGCAACCTCATCAATAGGACACTCAATCTTTTCGGATGTATCTCTTCTTACAAGTACGCACTTGCCAGCCTCGATATCCTTGGGTCCAATCTCGATTCTGAGCGGAATACCTCTCATCTCCTGATCTGAGAACTTGTATCCCGGACTTCTATCGGAGTCATCAAGCTTTGCTCTGAAATCCCCTAGGGCTTCAAGCATCTTACCTGCAGCCTCAAGAACACCTTCCTTCTTCTGCTGAATAGGAACGATCATAACCTGTACGGGAGCAATTCTTGGAGGAAGCACAAGACCTGAATTGTCGCCATGAACCATGATCATCGCTCCGATAAGTCTTGTTGTTGCACCCCATGATGTCTGGAATACGTGATGAAGTTTATTATCTTTTCCTGCATACTGGATCTCAAAAGCCTTTGCAAAGCCATCACCAAAATTATGGCTTGTTGCAGACTGAAGAGCACGTCCGTCGTGCATAAGTGCCTCAACAGTATAGGTAGCTTCCGCACCGGCAAATTTTTCTTTCTCGGTCTTTTGTCCCTTGATTACCGGTATTGCCATGTCCTCCGCGAGGAAATCAGCATATACGTTCAGCATCTGCTGCGTCCTCTCCTCAGCTTCCTCAAATGTGGCATGAGCTGTATGTCCCTCCTGCCAAAGGAACTCTCTTGAACGAAGGAAAGGTCTTGTCTCCTTCTCCCAGCGTACTACACTGCACCACTGGTTAAGTACCTGAGGAAGGTCTTTGTAAGAATGGATTTCTCCCTTGTAGTAATCACAGAAAAGTGTCTCTGATGTAGGGCGAACACAGTATCTCTCAGTAAGAGGCTCTGTTCCGCCATGTGTAACCCATGCCACTTCCGGAGCGAAACCTTCAACGTGATCCTTCTCCTTCTGAAGAAGAGATTCCGGGATCAACATAGGCAGATAAGCATTCGTTACACCTGTCTTCTTAAAACGCTCATCCAGATGCTTCTGAATCAGCTCCCAAATGGCGTATCCTGCAGGCTTTATAACCATGAAGCCCTTAATGTTTGAATAGCTGATAAGCCCTGCCTTTGTAACTACGTCCGTGTACCATTGTGTGAAATCCTCATCCATCGAGGTTATCTCTGATACAAGTTTCTTTCCATCCTGTGCCATGATAAATTCTCCTAATTCTTAGTATCTTTTATTTAATCGGGTAAAACTCAAGTCATATGTAATAACAGCATATTACCCCATAATGCTATAAAACCATAGTTTGTATCATGATAAAGCTTAAATGTTCTGTTTGTCAATGTTTGAGGACTTTTAAAAACATCAAAAAACAGACCTCCTCTTCATGGATTTGGTCTGTTTTTTAAGCGAACATTCACATTCAGTTTGACTTTGCAGCTCTACATATAAGGTCTATACAATTATCTATTCCGAGTGTTGAACTTTTTACGGATAGATCATAGTAGGCAGCATTTCCAAACAGAGTATGTGTATAATATTTACAATACTTTTCCCTTGTTTTATCAACAGAGCGAAGATGCTCAAGTATCTTTTCTTCTGTCATATCAGGCATTTTTTCTTTCATTCTGTTAAGACGAAAATGTTCTGTTGCAGAAATAAAAACGTGCAGCGTCCTGTCATATTCTTCAAGTATAATATTTGCATTTCTCCCGACTATTACACAGTTTCCTTTTTCCGCTACCTTCTTGATTGCTTCCCTTTGCGCATTGAACAGGCGCTCGTCCAAAGGCTTGTTATAAAAATCAAAGAGACTCTGCCCAAATCCGAATTCTCTTGGAACCCGCTCGTCATACTGTCTGACTTCCGAGGGTGAAAGGCTTCCGCATTCCATCGCGGCCTTTAATATCATATCCTTGTCACAATAATAAAATCCCAGTCTGTCTGCTACTGCCTGACCTATTGTGCTTCCGCCTGCTCCGAATTGTCTGCTAATTGTAATAATATTTTTCATTATATTCCACCATCACAAAACTTTATTCAGGAAATCAATTGTTCTCGCTTCTTTGGGATTAAGTAAAACCTCGGAAGGTGTACCTTCTTCAATAATATAGCCTCCGTCCATAAAGATCACTCTGTCTGCGACCTCTCTGGCAAATCCCATTTCGTGAGTTACAATAACCATGGTCATCCCATCTGCGGCAAGGTCTTTCATAACCTGCAAGACTTCTCCGACCATCTCAGGATCCAGTGCGGATGTGGGCTCATCAAAAAGCATAATATCCGGCTCCATACAAAGAGCTCTGGCTATGGCAACCCTCTGCTTTTGTCCACCTGAAAGCTGGCTTGGATATCTGCCTGCCTTATCCGCAAGGCCAACCTTATCAAGCATCTTCTTTGCTCTTTCTATTGCTTCATTCTTAGAGCACTTTTTTAGCTGAATAGGTGCAAGAGTAAGATTGTCCAGGATATTCAGATTATTAAAAAGATTAAAGTGCTGGAAAACCATTCCGATATTTTCACGAACATGATTTATATTTATCTTTTTCTGGGTTATATCCACTCCGTCAATTATTACTGTTCCCGAAGTCACATTTTCAAGCTTATTAAGACATCTTAAGAAGGTCGATTTTCCCGATCCGGACGGTCCTATTACACAAACAACCTCTCCTTTATGTATCTTCGTCGAAATATCTTTTAATACTTCAAGCTTATCGTATCTTTTTCTCAGATTTTCAACCTTGATTTTAATTTCATTTTTATCTGCCAATGCTGAGCCTCCTTTCAACCACCTTTGCACTTCTTGAAAGGATAGTTATTACTATCAGATACATTATTCCGACAATGGCCCATGTCTGGAAGGACATGAAAGTATTAGCCTGAACATTTTTAGCTGTATTAACAAGCTCCGGAAATCCTATTACGGATAATATTGACGTGTCCTTTAAAGTTATAATGAACTGGTTTATAAAAGTAGGTATCATTGTTTTTATAGCCTGTGGAAGCACTACCTTTCTCATTGACATACCATAGGTTAACCCAAGTGAACGTGCAGCCTCCATCTGACCGACATCAACAGATTGTATACCCGCGCGAACTATTTCCGCCATATATGCTCCGCAGTTAAGTGCAAGGCAGATAGTTCCTGCCTGCAGTGCGGTTAAATTTACGGAAAAGCCTCCTATGATCGTGTTAAAAAAGTAGGGAACTCCAAAATATATAAAAAATGCCAATACAATCATCGGAACGCCACGGATAATATCAACAAAAATCTGTGCTATGACATTACAGACTCTGTTCTTTAAAACACCCATTATTCCAAATATCATGCCTATAATGCACGCAAAAAACAGTCCCAGCAAAGTCAAAATAATAGTTCTGCCAAGAGCTGTCAGAAGCATTCCGCCGTATACTGTAATAATTTTTATCATTTAAATAGTCCTCATAATAGTAAGGGCAGGTCTTATGCCTGCCCAGTTGTTTTTATTCACCAAGATACTTTGCAATGATCTCGTCGTATTTACCATTTGCTTTAATATTTGCAAGCCCCTTGTTAAACGCATCCACAAGCACCTGATTATCTGCATTAAAAATAGCCAGACCATACTGAGCGGGATCATTTCCCGTTCCCTCGAGAATCTTCATTGAAATTCCGGTATCCTTTATATTTGCAGCCATTATCGGAGTATCATCGAATGCTGCGGCAACCTGTCCGCCTACTACCGCCTGATACATTGTTGGTGAATCCTCGAAATATGTAATAGTAAATCCATATTCATCGGCAATACTCTCTGCATATGCTGCACTCATGGTTCCGGTCTTAACTGCTGCTGATTTACCGCTCATTCCGTCAAAGCCTGTAATATCCGAAGATGCTTCAACAGCCATACTCTGATTTGCATCATAGTATCCGTCTGAGAAAATCCATCCTGATTCCTTTCTCTCATCTGTAATGGATGCACCTGCAATAAGAGCATCTGCCTGTCCTGCCTGACATGCGGCTATTGATGCATCCCACCCGAGAACCTGTACTTCATATTTAAAGCCCTGATTCTCAGCAACAGCAGCAAGTATATCCATGTCTATACCGACAAAGTCCCCGTTATCATCTGTATATTCAAAGGGTTTAAATGCTGTATCAGTCGCAATTTTCCATACCTTGTCCGATGCTGTATCTTCTGAAGCTTCTGTAGCTGTCTCTGCTTCAGCGGTTGCGCTTTCCTCTGCCGGAGCCTTAGTTGAAGGTTCCTTTTCTGCACTGCCGCATCCTGCAACAGTTACCATCATACATGCCATTACAATTCCCAACAGTTTCTTTTTCATATTATTACTCCTTCCTTGTATTAAGACATTCATCCACAAATGCCTGCACTATTTTTTTACTTTCCTTACTTGTTTCGTAGGAAAACTCCGGGTGCCACTGCACCCCTATTGCAAATCTGTGATTTCTCACAGCGATTGCCTCTGTTAATCCATCCTCAGACACCGCCATTTTCTCTACTCTCGGCGAAAGGACTTTAATAGCCTGATGATGATAGCTGTTCACACCATGTATTCCTTCACCTATTATTTCACCTAGCTTCGTACCCTTTAGCACTTCAACATTATGTGCTGTTCTGTTGTAGGGTGGTGACATATGATGTTCAACATTACTACTGTATTCCGATTTTAAGTCCTGATATAAAGTACCTCCAAGATATGCGTTTATAAACTGGATTCCCCTGCAAATACCAAGTAGAGGCTTTTCGTCAGAAAGACATCTTTCGAGAAGATAGCCTTCCATTTCGTCTCTTTTGCTGCATATATCACCGCAAAGCGGCTTTTTATCCTCACCGTAAATATCAGGAGAAATGTCGTGCCCACCTGTAAACAATATCCCATCGCATAATTCGTATGCCTCTCTCAATATTTCTTTATCCTTCGTAAGAGGAAGCATAATCGGCAATCCATTACAGTTCTTTATAACATTCATATATCCGGGCAACATCCAAAGGCTGTCCTTGCTATCATCATAAAGCGGAATAAGTCCAATAACCGGTCTCATATTGTTCTCCCTGTTTATAAAAAGCATTCCTAAACTTATTTTTTTGATCCGGTGCGTTAGGCATATACAAAATTTAGACAAAAAAAACGCCTGCTAAATCTTATAGCAGACGCCTTTGTCTTCGATATTGTTAATATATCTGAATTTTTAATATTGTGCAACATTATAGTTTTACCACATTAAAGTCTTTTTTTGAAAAAAACAATAAAAAAACAAGAAACTTTTAATTATTTTTTTCTTTAAAACCGCTTAATAACAGCATTTGAGCGGTACTATTTATAAAAATAATTTAAATTTGAAAAAAATTTTAAAAAAGTGCTTGCATTATAAAACAAACAGTAGTAATATATCACTTGTCGCCGAGATAACCACTTCGACGAACACCAATGAATAAGCGCTTCTAGCTCAGTTGGTAGAGCACCTGACTCTTAATCAGGGTGTCCAGGGTTCGAGCCCCTGGAGGCGCACGCCGAGTACTGTTTTGTGGGTATATCCCATGGGGCGGTACTTTTTTTGTGCCCTGAAACATTTAAATTATATTTCAGGAAAGCTATTATATATAGGAGCAATTTATTTTAAATAGCCAGTAAAAAAGGCAGAGATGTTCATTTCATCCCTGCCTTTTATTTTGACAAATTATTTAATCTTTGTTCCTATTACGTAACTACCTGATTCTTTTCTTGCTGCAAAGAAATATCCGTCCAGTTTCAAGTAAATAACCTGATTCTTCTTAACCTTGATCTTCACCTTACCTGTCTTTGCAAGATCAATTCTGCCCTGAGCCTTAGCTCTTCTTGATTTGTTATATACTGTATAGTTAAGATGTGACAGGTCATTTCCAAGATCATTATTTGTAATCTTGATTGTCATTGTGCCTGTTTTCTTAGCCTTTATCTTGAATACATCAACGTCTTTTACATTCTGGATCTCTCCATAAATATTCTTTCCGGATTTATATGTCTTTTTCGCAGTCTGAAGGCTGTTTGCGTCATCAGGATTCATTTTAACAGCTACTGTGAAACCGCTTCTCCATCCCTTATTGTTTATGTGAAGGTAAACCGTCTCATGTGCTTCCACCCCGATAAATTCTGTTTTTCCGTTACCCGTAAAGTAACTTGAATTACCTGTGCTCTTTCCATTAGTGTAAAAGAAATTGTAATTTGGCCAGGTGCTTCCGTCTGTATGAGTCATTGTTACTTCTGCCATAGCACAATCATTAGAATTATTGGTAAACTTGTACCATCTGCCTACTTCAGATTCATCCTTTGTAAAAGAACCTGTCTTAAAGCCATTGTCCTCAATTTCAAGCGCTGTTTCTCTTGAAACATTAGTCTCTTCTGCTTTAACCTCAACGCCTCCGCCAAATGCCGTTACCCCCGACACTGAAAGCGCAAGCGCCATAACAAAACCTAAAACTTTTTTCATTTCCCCAAACTCTCCCTTTTTATAATTTCCCCCTCGATATATATTTCAGAATTATGTTAAAAATTCTGTAAATACCAAATTACTGATTCTCTGTAGATACATTCCCTGCTTCTTCAGGGTGCTCAAGCATTTTCTGCATTGTCTTCCATCCAAGAACCGCACATTTAACTCTTGCAGGCATATGTGAAATATCCTGGAGTGCTGCTGCCTCATCAAGTTCTTCCAGCTCTTCTTCATCCTTTATTTCACCCTTTATCATTCCCATAAATGTTCCTGCAAGCTTGATCGCATCTTCCTTTGATCTGCCTATAACCTGATCTGCCATCATATCAACAGATGCCTGTGAAATGGCGCAACCGGATCCTGAAAACATAGCATCCTCTATAACACCATCCACAACCTTAAGCTGAAGGGTAATATCATCTCCACAGCTTGGATTTACTCCTCTGAGAATCAGATCAGGCTTCTCCATATTCCCCTTATGTGAAGGGCGGAGATTATGCTCATTTACTATTTCTCTGTATAAACCTTTTAAATCCATAACAACCTCATTTATTGCAATATTAATAGCCCATAACGCTTCTCACACCCGCAAGATGCTCAAGAAATCTGTCCACTTCCTCCTCGGTATTATAGAAGTAAACGCTTGCTCTCGCAGTTGATCCGGCTCCGATAAACTGCATAAGTGGCTGAGCACAGTGATGACCGGCTCTTACACATACATGATCATCGTTTAAAACAGATGAAATATCATGCGGATGAACTCCATCCATTGTAAAGGTGACTATTCCACTATGCTTATCAGGGTCTGAAGAACCGTATATCTTGATATATGGAAGTTTTTTCATGCCCTCCATCATGCGCTTTGTAAGCTTCTTTTCCTGTTCCTCAATAAAATCAAAGCCAACATTTTGTAGATATTTTATTGCAGCCTCAAGGCCTACCGCACCTGCTGCATTAACAGTTCCCGCTTCAAATTTATGCGGTAGCTCTGCATATGTGGCATCTTCTCTTGTAACATATTCTATCATCTCACCGCCTGTAAGAAACGGCTTCATGTTTTCAAGAAGATCCTTTCTTCCATATAAAACACCTATGCCCATGGGTGCCATAAGCTTATGTCCTGAAAATGCATAAAAATCCGCACCAAGCTCTCTGACATTAACAGGAATATGCGGTGCTGCCTGTGCTCCGTCCATGATAACAGTAGCACCCTTTTCGTGTGCATATGCTGCTATTTCCCTGACAGGATTAGTTATCCCAAAAACATTTGATACATGACCGATTGAAACAATCTTTGTTCTGTCAGTAATCTTGCTCTTATATTCCTCGGGTGTTATTACACCTTCTTCATCAGGTTCTAAGTAAACAAGCCTGGCTTTCTTCTGTTTTGTGACCATCTGCCATGGAAGAATATTGCTGTGATGCTCCATGACACTGATAACTACTTCATCGCCTTCATTTACATTTTCTAGCCCATAGCTATATGCAACAAGGTTCATGGATTCTGTAGTATTTCTGGTAAAAATAATTTCTTCCGTAGATGATGCTCCGATAAAATCCGCCACTGTTTTTCTGGCGTTTTCATATCTTTCCGTAGCCTCTACACTCCAATCATAAAGCCCTCTTAATGGATTTGCATTGGAGTTCTCGTAAAAATCCTTTATTGCATCGACTACACAATCAGGCCTCTGCGAGGTTGCTGCGTTGTCAAAATATATGTAATCCCCTTTGCTTAGTATAGGGAAGTCTTTGCGGTAGTCTTCAGGTCTGGCCATTTGCTTCTCCTTACAAAATAGTTCTAATAAATTGCTGAATACGTATTATCATTGCCTCATCCGGTATCATTCGGGCAATACTTTCCATACGAGCACGAATCATCAGCTTTTTAGCTGATTCCTCATCTATTCCCCGGCTCTCCATATAAAAGATAGTATCATCTCCAAGCTGTCCGATAGACGCACCATGACGTCCGTCCACATCCTCTTCCTCACAAAGGATTACAGGTATTGTCCTATTAATTACATCAGGGCTAAGTAGCAAAGTATCCTCCTGCTCATCGCCTACAGATCCGGCACTTCCTGATTTAAAATCAAGTGTTCCGCGGAAGGTCTTTTCAGCTTCGTCAAGGAGTACACCCCTGAATACCATGTTGGACAAAGTTTTCTTACCCATTTGATCAGCAACATAGTTCATGTCATACGACTGCTTATGACGACAAAGATATCCTGTGTGATTGTTAAATACACTCTTATCTCCGACAAGTGTTATCCTGCAGCCTCCCCAGGTTTTTCCTGCTCCAAGCTGCATATTTATAGTCTCGATATCTGCCTTGTCATCACATACTCCGCCAATATCCTCAAAATGGGTTATCTTCTCACCGAGCATCTGAACCTTAATAAGGTTGATTTTTGCTCCCTCTTCAGCAAGAAGTCTGGTCTGAATTCCCAAAAATCCATTTGCTTCAGGTTCTGAATCATATTCCATAATAACCGTCAGCTCTGAACCCTTTTTAGCATAAATCACCTGGCTCCCCAGAGCACAATCGCCATCCTTAAGTGAATATTTGATTGTAACAGGTTCTTTAATTTCATATCCCTCTTCTGCAGTGATAAGCGTAACAGGTACATTCATTTCCTTCATCAGCTCATCTATTTCTGCACCCATTCCTGTTTTTACAGTCTGAGTATCATTAAGAGGTGATGTATCACCGTTTGGTCCCGGAAGAGTTGTCTTACGGGAGGCTATCTTTTCATTAATACCGCTAAAAAGCTTTTGTATATCCGCTTCGGTTACATTCTTTGTTACAGTAACCGATGTAGGAACATTCTCAGCATCAGGTGTAGCCACATCCTGAATCTTTATATCCTTAATTTCTATCTCACTGTTATTTGACTTTAAAAATCGATAAGTCAGGGCAGGGAGATAATTTACCTTTAATGTGCTATTCAATTTCTCAGCCTCCTGACATCTCAAGCTTGATAAGATTGTTCATTTCTACTGCATATTCCAGAGGAAGTTCCTTAGAAACAGGATTAGCAAAGCCGCTAACTATCATAGCTCTGGCATCTTCCTCCGATAAGCCTCTCGACATCAGATAGAATACTGCCTCATCACTGATCCTTCCTATCTTGGCTTCGTGTCCCACATCCGCATCATTGGTTCTGATATCCATTCCGGGAATTGTATCAGCTCTTGAAATGGAGTCAAGCATAAGTGAGTCGCATGAAACCGAAGTTTTTGCATGCTTAGCCTCTTTGTTGATAATAACAGAGCTTCTGTAGGTTCCTATTCCTCCTGACTTCGAAATTGATTTGGTGGAGATCAGAGAGGATGTATACTTACCCTGGTGAACAACCTTTGCTCCGGTATCAAGATTCTGTCCTTTACCGGCAAAAGTGATACCTGTATATTCCATTGTGGAATGATCACCCTTAAGAATGGTCATGGGATACAGATATGATGTATGTGATCCAAACGATCCCGATACCCACTCCATTCTGGCGCCTTCTTCAACCAGCGCACGCTTCGTGTTAAGGTTATACATATTCTTTGACCAGTTCTCTATAGTTGAATAACGGAGTCTGGCATTCTTCTTTACAAAAAGCTCAACACATCCTGCATGAAGGTTAGCTACATTGTATTTTGGCGCTGAGCATCCTTCAATAAAATGAAGATCAGCACCCTCATCAACAATTATCAGAGTATGCTCAAACTGTCCTGCACCCGCAGCGTTAAGTCTGAAATATGACTGAAGGGGAATATCTACCTTTACTCCCTTGGGAACATATACAAATGAACCACCTGACCATACCGCTCCATGAAGCGCTGCATATTTGTGATCTGTGGGTGGAACAAGCTTCATGAAATACTCATGAACCATCTCTGCATAATCACCTGTAAGGGCACTCTCCATGTCCGTGTAGATAACGCCCTGCTCTGCAACTTCATCCTTTACATTATGATAAACAAGCTCTGAGTCATACTGTGCTCCAACGCCTGCCAGTGACTCACGTTCTGCTTCCGGAATCCCGAGTCTCTCAAATGTATTCTTTATATCCTCCGGAACCTCTTCCCATTTACCCTTCATATCAGTTTTTGATCTGACATATGATGATATGAGATTCATATCCAGTTCATCCGTATCGGGACCCCAGTCGGGCATCTCAAGCTTATTATATATTTCCAGAGACTTTAGTCTGAACTCTCTCATCCATTCGGGATCATGCTTTTCCTCAGATATCTTTTTTACAATATCCTCGGTAAAGCCATCCTCCATGCGGTAGAAGTCCTGCTCATTCTCCACATCTTTTATGTCATAGACACTACGGTCAATGTCTACAACCGATTTATTGTTTTCACTCATTAATTAACCTCATCCGTCAGCTTTACTGACATCTTATATTAAAAGTTGAAGTTTTATTTTTTTGTTTATAAACGGTACCCTTCATTATTTTTGGGGATTGCATCCGTCGCAGCCTTCACATCTTATATATTTCTCAAATCCATGCTCATTGATCTCTTCAACAAGACTTCCGTCGCCTGTTGTCACAATATGTCCTTTTACAAGTACATGTGTATAATCAACGTGAAGAGACTCTAAAATCTTGGTACTGTGAGTAATAATAAGAAGTGCTCCGTCCTTCTTTTTCTGATACTCCTGAATACCCTTTGAAACAGTTCTTACGGCATCAACGTCAAGACCTGAATCTGTCTCATCAAGAATAGCAAGCTTTGGATTAAGCATAAGCATCTGAAGAATTTCAGCCTTCTTCTTCTCACCGCCGGAAAATCCAACATTAAGATCACGGTCTGCATACTCTCCATCCATTGTGAGAAGCTCCATTGCTTCGCCAAGCTGCTTTTTATACTGAAGAAGCTTAACCGGCTTTCCGGTCTGCTCGTGATAAGCATTTCTGATAAAGCTTCCGAGGGATATTCCGGGAACCTCAAGCGGATTCTGGAATGATAAAAACATTCCTGCCTTAGCTCTCTTATCTGCAGGCTCTTTTGTTAAATCCTGACCATCAAATAAAATTGATCCCTTTGTAACGTTATAGTGAGGATTACCCATTAATGTATATCCGAGAGTGGATTTACCTGCACCGTTGGGTCCCATAAGAACATGGGTCTCACCTGCTTTAATCTCCAAATTTATGTCGTGCAGAATTGGAAGATCCTCAACTGATGCGGAAAGGTCTCTGACCTGCAATAAAGACTGTTCTGACATATTATTACTCCTTTAATTGTCTGACTGTATGTTCATTTTACGCATAATCTTACCGATTATAGCATAAAATATTGAATCTAAGGGAAAAATCCGATATTTTCTCTTTTCCTACTAAATTACTAGGAATTATATTAGCAAATGAATCTTACAATGGCAATAGCCGCTTAAATAAACAATGCAAAGTTCACATTTTTTGCGACATCCCATGCTGTAAATCGAAAAAATACAGGTCGACAATGGTACAACTTGAATATATAATACAAATTCGGAGACAAGAATATATGAAGGGAGCTATAAGTTTGAAACAGAGAGGTAGCGGATAGGAATAAAGTTTAGGGCATGACAAATAAACCACCTGGAGGTGGTCGAAAAATTAAATATTTAGGCTAAAGATCTACGATGTCACTTCTGCAAGATCATCTTTGATGATAAAACCTCTGGACTTCAATAGATTGAGAGCCTGAGTTGTTGTAAGAGTTTTCTTCTCTTCAGCAGGCTTCTGAATAAGATAACCATCATGGGTATAGGACTTAAGATCTGTGAGTATGTGCCAGATAGCGGTCAGGAGCATACGGCAGATGGCAATGATGGCTTTCTTGTGACCACGATGTGATTTAATACGGCGATAACGTTCTGTGATTTCAGGATGCTTCTTGGATTTGATCAAAGCATTTGCAACTTGCACCAATACTGGTTTAAGATAACTACCAGCACGGGAAATCCTAGTGGATTTGATTTTGAAATTGCTTTGGTCATTGCGTGGACAGCAGCCAGCCCAGGAAACAAGGTGCTTGTCTGTGGGGAAGACGGACATATCGCCACCTATTTCTGAAAGTATCTGTATTGCCGTGAATGGATTTTTATCCAAACCCGGAACTGTACGAATCAGGGCAAGAGCATCGTTGTATGGATCAGAAACACGAAAGATTTCCCGCTCTATTTCATTCTTGTGTTTCTCTAACTCATCTATGTGATCCAGACATTGGCGAAGCTTGATTGCTTGTTCTTCACAGATTGCACCATCAACGGCAGCCTGGATTTCTTCAATTGGATGCTTACATCGTCTGTCAACAAATGGAGAAACATCGAAACATTCTCCGGGATGCTTAAGAATATATTCAGTTATGGATCTGGAAGATTTTCCAAATACATCAGTGAACACTTCATCAAGTTTAAGATTTGATACTGTGAGACAATTAAGAGCGCGATTCTTCTCACCTGTGATCATACAGGAAATCTTGAATCGGTATCTCACCAGATCTCTAAGATGACGGATGTCAGCTGGTGGAATGAAGGAAGGCTTGATCATGTCGCACATGAATAAGTCACATATCCATTTTGCGTCCTTACGGTCGGTCTTATTACCTTTTTGTGGTTTTGTATATTTGGGATGAGCAAGTACGACATTGCAAGTCTTTTCAAGGATATTAAAAACAGGTATCCAGTACTTGCCGGTAGATTCCATGCAGACATCAATGCAATGATGCTTGGTAAGCCACTCAGCAAGTTCACGCAATCCTCTTGAGAAGGATGAGAACCTTTTCTCAAAATACTCAGTGCGGCCATTTGCATCGGTAATGCCAATGCATGCAAAGATCCAGGTTTTGTGGACATCAAGTCCACAGCAGTTCTTTCGAAAGATTTTAAATGCCAATAGATAACCTCCTGTCAAATTTTATCGTTGTAATGCTGACAGTGACTGGTCATCCGGCGAAATCGAGACAACTTCGGAAGAGATAAGTTTACGGGCTACGTTATGCGCCATTCGTTGATGCCTTTACAGATGACCGACAACATATAAGTATGCGAGGTAGCCGCTATACCGCCCCGCCACTCACCTCCACGTGTTCTGTAGTGTGTCAGCCTTACAAACAAAGAATAAAACAGGAAACTTTAAAATAGAAGATGGTGAAAGACGCAGGGTTTCATAACCCCGTTGGTGTCTTTCACAGAAAGACGGTTAATAAGTATGAAAAAAGTACAAACCAAATCAGTCTTCGCGAGAACTCTTCTCGCTGTTGCAGCGTTTATGCTTGCATTTAGTTTCAACACAGTAAAATCAAAAGCATATGACGCAACACCCGGTTTCAGTCAGTATTTGAGCAGCGGTTCAGAATGGACTTCAAAAGGCAGTCTTGATATCGCTTCTCTTTTCGACATTGAAAAAGGTGACAAAATCTCATTTAATGTAGCTGATAAGTCTATCTGTTCCGCAAAGCTTATCAAAACCAAGAACAAAGGCAAAATCTATTACAGCTGCTACATCACACCCAAGAAAGCAGGCACAACAGATATTACCTGCACAGTAACAAGAGGGGCTCAGGTATACACCACAAAATATACTTTCACAGGTGTAAAATATGACAAGCCTATCTCATCAATCAAGATCGGCAAAAAGGATTATGCCAAGGCTCTTAAGAAATCACCTTACCTCTATGGTACAAAACTTAAGGGTACTCAGAAAATCGATGTTCAGACCACAGACAGATATACTGTTGAATCCATTTCTGTTTCAGACGGTAAGAAAAATTCCAAACTTGCTATGTATGAGAATGGTGACACAGTAAACTTAAAGAAATGTGCACATCTCATAGTCCTTTTAAAGGATAAACAGTCCGGAGATTATCGTTCAGTAAGCATCATCAAAAATAAGAAAAAATAATTTTGGGGGACAAAACTAATGAATAAAAAAATTTCTTCAATCGTAAAAAGATTTTTAGCAGTTGCTCTTGTTGCTGCTATAGCATTTTCAAATCCTATAAGTGTAGAAGCTAAGACAAAATCAAAGACTCTTAAATCTGTAAAATCCTTTGAAACTACGACAAGTATTATTGACGCAAACGCAACTCCCGTATCAAAGGGTAACTACAAATTTAAACTTAAGAAAATCGGCTATGACGGAAGAGCTTATATTAAGTTTACAGCACCTGCAACAAAAACATATAAATTCACTTTAAACAATCTGCGTTCCAATAATGGCAAATATGCATGCGGCTTTTATTATATTATGAAAACAGATCCCAATCATCCCGAGATTTGCTCTCAGACTGATGTACAGACTAAAGGCGGTAACAGACATGATCTGTTCTTTGCAAGTAAGAAGACAAAGGATAAACAGTTCATTACCAAGAGAACCGCTTCTGTTCCTCTCACACAGGGTGAAACAATTTATGTTCACTTCAACGCATCAGGAATTCTTTCAAAATACGTTACATTTAATTTCAGCATCAAGTAATTTATTTCTATAAAAACAGCTGCCTTAGCAAATTGCCAAGGCAGCTGTTTTTTAGTGATTCCACTCTGATGTATTGTAATAAATAGGGCTGCTTGCACCGCTCTTACTTATAGGAGTGATGTATAAAAGACCTGTTGTATAGGTTGCTCCGTTAACCTTCTTAACGCCCTCTACATAAACATAATATGTCTTATTGCCCTTAACCTTCTGTTTTCCGATTTTCTTTATATTAGCACTGGTTTTCTTTCCGTTTACTGTCTTAACCTTTTTAAAGGATCCACCCTTTGAAGTTGCAACATATACATTGAACTTGTTGATGCCCTTAATTTTCTCCCAGTTAACATTTAAAGTACTTCCTATTATTTTTCCGCCAAGTTCACGGACATCCTTTCTTGGCTCTTTTGTTGTTATTGTCTGCCATTTGCCGTTAACCTTTTTAGATTCAGTTTTTTTGTAGTTACAGTTTGCTACAACATATGTGTAATACTTTGTTCCGGGCTTTAATCCTGTCATCTGATATGTTGATGCAGTATTAGGTACAACTACCTGACCGGCCTCAGCCATTGCTTTTGCGGATGACATGTCTTCACCCCATCCAATGCTGTAGTTTAAAACCTCATAAACACTGCTTCTCTCCTGTGACCATGATATATCAATTGTGGTCTCTGTCTGAGCAGTCTGAATAAGTGATGCTGCCTTAGCAGTTGCAGCATTAAAGCTGATTGCAATAAACATTGCGCCTATCGCAAGAAATACTCACGACAATTTGGAAATCTTTTCTTTCATTCCCCAATTCCTCCATTTGAAAATATTAAACTGTTATGGTAACATCCCCTCAGCTGATTACCGAATTTACATTCTATCAGTATATAACCTGCATTTACAAGATAATTTATTTCAGTTATTTACTGTATTTCCAATACTATATTTCAAATATAAAGATTCATTCTAAGTCAATTTGCAAATTGTCATGTAATTATGTTTAAATGAATTTATTATATAAAAAAGGAGAAAACAATGAGTTTTTGGATTCCTGTGCTAAAAGACACCATTGAAGATGGTTTAAAAATACTTCCGTTTCTGTTTATTACTTATCTTATAATGGAATATCTTGAACACCGTACCGGTGACAAGACTGAAGCCATGGTGCAAAAAGCAGGTAAATTCGGCCCCCTGATAGGTGGGATTTTCGGAGCATTTCCCCAATGCGGTTTTTCTGCAGCCGCAACAAATCTGTATGCCGGACGAGTAATTACACTAGGAACACTTATAGCGATATATCTTTCCACCTCTGATGAAATGCTTCCGCTTTTCATTTCCTCAAAGGCTCCCATATCTGAGATGGCTGCAATTATCGCGATGAAAGCGGCGCTTGGCATTATCTATGGATTTCTGATTGACTTTCTTATTGTTCATTACAGGAGATGGAAAAAAAGAGCAGAAAGAGACAAAGTCAGAATAGATGAGCTCTGCAAGAGAGAACATTGTCATTGTGAAGATGATACACCTAAAATATCTGCTCACAGAGGAAGAACCGAAAGAGAGGCTGTAGGCAGTTCCAATTCAACCGGTGAAAAAGCCCTTAATAAAAGCATAAGCAAAGCTGCAATAGCAAAAGAAGCAAGCACCCATCATGAGCATAAACACGAAGAGGGCCACGGAAATATTCTCCGTTCAGCCCTCATACATACAGCTCACATATTTATTTATATCTTGCTCTTTACGCTTGTACTCAATGCACTTATAGAGTTTATCGGTGAGGATGCTCTTGCAGGTTTTCTGCAGGGTAACACTATTTTAAGTCACGGATTGGCAGGGCTCGTAGGTCTTATACCAAACTGTGCCGCCTCTATAGTAATAACCGAGCTTTACCTTAATGGAATAATTACCTTTGGTGCTATGATGTCCGGGCTCCTTGTAGGTGCAGGAGTCGGACTTTTAATACTTTACAGAGTAAATGAAGGAACGCTCAGAAATGTCCAGATAACAGTGATTCTCTATATCATCGGTACTTTTACAGGTTTTATTCTGGATTTACTTGGAATAATCGTCTGATTATTATTGCATTTTAATCATTGGAACCTTTACCTTAAATCTGATTGTCTTGTCATTTTCAGTTTCTGCTTCTATGGTTCCTCCATGGGAAGTCGCGATTGCCCTTGCTACGGAAAGACCTATTCCGTATCCTCCGGTTTCGCGGCTTCTTGACGTATCACCACGATAAAAACGGTCAAACAATCTGTCAAGATTACCTTCAGGTACCTTTTCACAGGTATTTGTTACCTCAAATACAGCTGTTCTTAATGCTTCATCACTTGAAAGCTTTACATGAACTTTTCCGCCATTTTCCGTATATTTCATCGCGTTATCTATAAGAAGAGTGAACAACTGTCCAAATGAATTTTTATCTCCGTTTATGTGTATATTCTCTTCTATATCACAGGTGTATTCGATTTTTTTAAAATCAGAAACCGCTCTGAAATAAACTGTGCTCTCATCTGCAATTTTACTGATATTTATGTCTGAAAAGGCGAGATGAATATTCTCCTCTTCCATCCTTGATAATGCCAGGAGATTTTTTACCAGACCATCCATTCTTTTAATCTGATTCTTTGTACTCTTAGTCCATTCGCTTGAGCCTGCCTCAAGTTCTATCACATCCATATTTGCTGATATCACAGCCAGAGGAGTTTTAAGCTCATGTCCCGCATCCGTTATAAATCTTTTCTGTTTTTCAAGAGATTCAACCACAGGCTCAACTGCCTTTCCCGAAAAGAGATACACCAGTATAAACATTGCTGCCAGTGCGATAAAGCCTATTATAAGTGTCATTATAAAAAGTCTGCTTGCATTATAAAAACCTGCACTGCAATCCATAAAAATCATCAGATAAGAACCATCCTCGTTTTTCTTAACAAGGTACCTGTACTGATTATCTATATAACCTCGATGGTTATCCATATTATTGAAAAATAAATGCTTTGCAAAATCCGCAGCATCAGAAGATGAGACGGCTGCAATATGTCCTGTATTAATTTCCGTAACTTTGCCGGTCTCTGTAAGCTTTACCCAAAAGTATCTTGATTGAAAAGGCAATTCAATCGACCTGTTATAAAGCATTCTGTTATTAAAAAAAGGATCTTTGAATTCCTCCGGTCCCACATCGGTATTCAAAGGATTACCTTCTTCAGGTTCTTTCATTTCACCATTTTTTTTCAGAAAGTCTCCCATATCCGGAAACATTCCGTCGTTATCCGCAAGTATATTAAGTGTATCATCAGCCCCTGCCTGCACCTGTATAAAATTGACCACATTAATGACTCCAATTATACCAATCAGTATAAGCAGCAGGGATAGCATTGCTGTAAGCACAAATTTCCGCCTAAGTTTTTTAACCATCAGATTCCTCCAAGCAAACACGTCTGTTATACTTTTTCATGCATGGAATAACCTACTCCCCTGGATGCTTTTATCTCACAGGTTGCTTCAAGTGCTGAGAGTTTTTTTCTGAGATTTGAAATATATACCCAGACAACATTCACATCAGCCTCTCCGTCGGCCCATATTCTGTCCATGAAGGAATCAACAGATACAACTCTTCCCGGAGTCTCCATAAGCATCTCAAGCATCTGAAACTCTCTTCCCACAATTCTTACAGGCTCATGTCCGGGTGTCTTTAGTTCATAGGATGCCCTGTCCAGTTCCAGGTTTCCACACGACAGGTTATTCGGCGCAAAATCTGCTTTACGCCTTGTCATTGCACGTATTCTTGCAAGTAGCTCTCCCATTTCAAAAGGCTTTGTAAGATAATCATCCGCGCCAAGATCAAGTCCCTTAATTTTTTCCTCTGTCTCTGATTTTGCGGTAAGCAACAATACCGGTGTACTGATACCCTTTTCTCTTATTATTTTCAAGACCTCTGTACCCTCAAGATGAGGCATCATTATATCCATTATTATTCCGTCATAATCACTGGTCAAAATATAATCAAGCGCATCCTGTCCGTCGTAAACAGCGTCAACCGTATAACTTGAATGCTTTAAGATAGCAACAAGTGCGTTTGAAAGTTCCTTTTCATCTTCAGCAAGAAGTAGTTTCATCTAAATTGTTCTCCCATTATTCCTTATATTGTTATGATAGCAGATAGCGTAGGCTTTTATTGTAAAGTTATTATAAATTCCGCTATTTTGAGTAGTACTCAAGAAGCAGCAGTTCAACCACTCTGTCATAACTGGCTTTTCCGTCACCTACTCCATTTACTTTAAGAGTTGTATCAACAAAAGTATCCGCTGCCTTTTTAACAGTTTCGGTATCAATAACCGCTGTATCTTCAACCTTTTTCCAACTCTCCTTTGTCAGAAAAATATCATCAGCCTTTACCTGATCTGAAATGGCTACATGAGCCATATATTCATCTTTCGATACATTTTGGTAAAATGCATTGTTAACATAATTCAGTACTCCCAGATAACCACTGTACCTAAAGAACACATCATCCGATTCCATGCATGCAAGATATGCTAAAAAATTAGCTTCATCCTCAAAAATGTAGCTCTTTGTATGGGCAAGCTCATGGCACATTGTAAAAGGCTTATTAGTGACATACATAATATCGTTGTAATTAGCTTCCATAGAAAAAGGAAAATAATATCCCTGCATATATTGCTGGCTCATAAATCCCGAAAAGAAGAGCTGCTTTGGTCTCACATAATATCCCTTTAGTTTCGGGAATCTGTCCCCGAGCTTTGCCATCGATATCCTTGCCTGATCCTTCATTTTGTTTTCGTCATACGAAAACTCACCCTTTTCATCTCTCTTCACCCTGCCTGCAAGGCTGTTACATTCCGTAACAATATAATCCCTGAGCTCTGACAGTTCCTTTACAGTGAATTCCCTTTTGATCACCCTGCCTGTTTTTGATTCTGGTTCTTCTACATAAAAGCTGTCTGAAATCGGTGTGCAATGATAATTAATAAAGCAGTTAAGTGTCATGATAAGACAAATAATTGCAAGAAGCATAGGTGTGTATTTCCTGATTTTTCCGGAAAAGAATATCAATATAAGCCATATAAGACCTGCTATTATAAGTATTTCTCCGACAGAAAAAGGAAAAATCGATGTAAATCTCCCATATGTATTAACCCACAACGGGAATATCATACGAGTATATACATCGGAAAATCCCGTGATTGTCCACGATAGCACATTCAGAAGAACAGCTGTTGCAAATACATAAAATGCTTTGCTTTTTACAATTTGCTTAATTAAATAATTAATTTTTTTATTATCTGTTTTTATAGTTTCCATATAATTTATTATAGTCGAAAATGTGATGAAATATTGTCCGAAATATCCACCTATGTTAGCATACATATAAATTTGTCTTTGCAATTTTAATAATACTTTCAAAAGAAAAGGAAGTTTCCTTATGAAAAACAGATTTCATTTATATATAATGATATTTTTATTCTCTATATTTCTGTCTGCTTGTGGACTCTCAGATGAAAATCATAGCAAACTGAAAAATGCGCTTAATGATCTTACAACTCAGAAAGACTATGCAGAAGACCTTTACTCAAAGCTGACTACTGAAGACTTTAAGGAAGAACTCTCCGAGCTTTCTGAAAAATATAATGAGATAAAAGATCAGGATATTTCTAAATTAAAGAACAATCAGACGGATGATATGATTTTACAAATGGAAACTCTAAGAGACGCATATAAACAGACATTTGACCGTATGAACGATGAGCTTAAGACAGAAGAGAAAGCTGCAAAAGAAGAGGTTAAGCATATTGAAGTATTATGCAGAATTGAAAATAAATCCGGATCTGAACTCTCTTCTATAATTTTAAAGGATGTTTCCAAATCCACGGAATCGAAAAATTTCCTTGGAGAAAATAAGATTCTTTCGACGGGACAAATCCTGGAAGGGGCTGTCCTTCCTATATATTCAGACAGTACATCAAGGAGCATTTCGGTTACCGATACACTTGGTAATGTCACGGAATACCCACTGGATATTGAAGATATAAATTCTGCAGTGGGGAGTGGCATTTCCATCGTTATAAACGCCCCCGGAGGAGCTTTGGAGATTTCATCTTATTCTACAACTGAAAGATAAATCTCAAAGGCCTATGTCATAATGAATTACTTCCAAACACATTAATGTTTTAGTTGTTTGTCCATAATTTAATTACTTTACCACCGGACAGACCAAATTCTTGAGATTTTCTTAAAAATTGGGAAAAGGTGTAAAAAAAGGTTTAAAAGCCTTGAATTGAGCATTCTTTAGGACTATAGTGTTGGTGCAAGAAAAGGTAAAAAAGGGCAAAGAGGAGAATTCGTTATGACAAAATACAAACCAGGAGACAAAATTATCATATTAGATTATAATGGCAAACCTTTAGTACCTCAGGTTGTTGCAAAAATAGAAGAAATCTATCCTGACGGAAAGTACAGACTTGATCTTCCGGATGGAGCATGTTGCTTCGAATATGCCAATCATTTTGAAAAAGTAGATGATGAAACCTACAGCAAGTATCTACAGGCAGTTCATGAAAGAGAACAGGATCTTCCCCTGGATCTTAAGATAGACATCCGTAAGTTTGTTGCTAAACGTCCCCGACTTCGCAGAGAGATTTACAGAAATTACGAGCTTGATAAAAAATATGTAAGCGTCATTCACGCTTATGCCGGACGTATATCAATGTACGGACGTGCCAATATTCCCGAACAGTTTATTTGGGAATTTGAAGATGCCAAGCAGGGAATTGTAAAAACAAGATCTTTTTTCCACGATATAGATGAATCAATTAAAGAAGTTGAAGTACCGGATCAGGCTAATGCACCGTCAGTACTTTAATATTATAAAAAGACTAATTCAGAAATACTTCCGAATTAGTCTTTTTTTGTAGTCACTGTTTTAGTTGGATAGAGCCTTTGTTTTCCATCTTCCGAGTCTGTACATGATAAAAGTGATGAATGCACCGATTGTCCAGGTTATTAGCATTGACATCTGCATCATATAACAATTTCCCTGTGGCAGCTCCGGTGTTTTTGTAATATTAACAAATATATATGCCATAGGAACACGCATAATAATTGACGAAAACATTGAAATCCACATGGGTGTCATAGTATCACCGGCTCCTCTCATTATACCTGACAGGCACTGGGTAACTTCCATGGCAATGTATCCTATAATCAGAATAGACATCATATTATAGCTAAGATCAATCAAATCCTTGGTACTTGTAAAAATACCCATTATAAATTTTCCAAATATAAGTATCATCACAGAGAGGACAGCTGAAATTGTCATCGCCGCAAGTGTTCCGCTTTTGGCTCCTTTGGCAACTCTCTCAAGTTTGCCGGCTCCGATATTTTGTCCGGCAAAGGTAGTCATAGCACTGCCAAATGAAAATGCAGGAAGCATTACAAATCCATCAACACGCATAACAATTACATTTGCTGCAATATACTGCTCTCCAAAAGTATTTGTCAGGTTCTGCACAACAATCATTGACATTGAAAATATAGCCTGTGTAACCCCTGAAGGAAATCCAAGTTTTATCAGTGTATTGATATAATGGCTTTCAGGCCACAAATACTCTTTCTTTAAGTCAAATATATCTCTCATCTGTGTCAGTTTTCTTACGGAAAGAAATGCGGAAACAAACTGTGCAAGCACTGTAGCAAGAGCTACTCCCGCAACACCCATCTTAAAATACGCAACAAACACAAGGTCCAGGATCATATTTATTACAGTTGCAACAAGCAGATAGATAAGAGCTGAAACAGAATCCCCAAGTCCTCTCAGGATACCACTCATAATGTTATAGTATCCGCCTCCTGCTATCCCTATAAATATTATCCACAGGTAGCTTGTACACCAGTCAATAATACTTTCCGGTGTTCCAAGTAATTCCAAAATCGGCCTTGTTATGATAGGTCCCACTATCATAATAAAAAGAGATGCTATTCCCGTAAGGGTAATACTTGCTCCTATAGCCTTTGATAAGGCTTTCCTTTTCTTTGCTCCGAAATACTGGGAAACCATAATTGAGGCGCCTACAGCTACCCCCATGAAAAGCACCAGCATAAGGTTAAGAAGTGGGCCCGCACTTCCTACAGCTGCAAGAGCATTATCACCAACGAATCTGCCAACAATAATACTGTCAACAGTATTATAAAGCTGCTGCGCAATATTACCGAGAAGCATAGGGATTGTAAATTTAACAATCTGTTTCACAGGACTGCCTTCGGTCATATCCACAGGAGCAAATAAAGATTTAATATTCATATTTCCTCCATTTTTTATTTAATTCTGTGTTGGATTTATAGAACTTATCTCAGATAATCGATTTAACAGAGATACAGCAAATAAATATTGAATACAATCTTTATTGTAACACAAATTAAGTTATATATGAACAACAATAACTAAAAAACGGAAGATGATTATTGCTCATCTTCCGTTCGAAATTATATTTTTGAGATCAGTTTACAGCACCTGCTATAGCAAAGCCATTCTTATTCTTACCAAATCCTGCACTGTAATAATTGATTTTATGTGATTCATATTTCTTTTCTGTGCTGCCTTTAAGCTGCCCATTTCTCAGTCCGGCAAATCCCAAATGTATTCCTGTCATTCCCTGAGGAACATATACCTTATAACTGTAAACAACGTTTTTTCTCCATCCGTAGATGTAGTATGTATTACGTCCTATCTTTGCTGTAAGATTTTTGGCGTTTGAGGATTTCTCTTTGTTGAGTCCTCCGGAAATTATAATGTCTGAAAGGCTGTTACCTTCAGCGTCTACACATATCGAAGTATAGTCACTTATATGACCGCCTTTTTTCTCAGATTCCAGGACTGTTTTCTTAATATCATTTTTCGAAAGCTTTGCCTTATTAAGAGAAATGTTAACTTCATAAACATCATATATACCATCCGTAAGCTTCAAACCACTCTCAGAAAGAGTTGATGTCATTTTGAAACTTGCCGTCCTGGCCTTTGCTCCTTTATACATGGCCGTTCCGACTTTTCCTGATGATGCTATGGTAACCTTAGCACCTGCTGCCTGCACATTTACAGGTATAAAAGTAGCCGCAAGCGTAATTGCCAGCATCATTGCTGCAATCTGTTTAAAAATTTTCATCATTTTGTTTTCCCCCACTTAAAAAATTTAGTTATTGTATTTATAAAATACCAATAACACCACACAAAAAATATTATAATACACTTACGATTGATTTTAATATAAATAATTTTATAATTTAAAATATGCTTTTAATTTACACATCATTATTGAGAAAAGGTACCGTCGACAGACTGATATTCATCAGCTAAAACCAACATTTATAGATGAGGATTTATGGAAAAGATAAAAATTCTTTATGAAGACAGTGATGTACTCGTTTGTTATAAACCTGCTGGAATTGCTGTTCAAAGCAGTGGTGTCACTATTCCTGATATGGAAACTGCTTTAAGATCACAGATTCTTAGAAGTAGTGAAATAAAAAATAAAAGCACTGCTCTTCATGTAATACACAGATTGGATCAGCCCGTAGAAGGTATTATTGTATTTGCCAGAAACAAAAAGGCCGCCGCTTCTTTAAGTTCACAGGTTCAGTCAAGTGGTGATATGAACAAAACATATCTGGCAGTTGTTTATGGTAAATTTGCTGAAGGTGAAAATGAAGGTGAGCTCAGAAATTATATCTATAAAGATACAAAAACCAAAATGGCTGTAATTACAGATAATGAAAAGACTCTTTCCAAAAGCGGTGAGAAAGAGCATCCAAAAGAATGTCTCTTAAAATATAAAGCTATCCTGGAAACAGTCATTTCAGAATCTTCTTCAGATGAATTTATCACACTGGTAAAGATTCATTTAGAAACCGGAAGATATCATCAGATACGTGCTCAGTTTTCAAATATAGGTCATCCGCTACTTGGCGATCGAAGATATTCTTCAGCCATTAGTGATGAAGTATCAAAAAAGCTTTCTGTTAAGAACGTAGCTCTATGTGCATATAAGCTATCATTTAAGCATCCTTCCACAGGGAAACTGATGGAATTTGAAATCACACCATCCGGAAATATCTTTAATAAATTTCATCGATAATATAAAAGGCCGGCAGAAATAATCTGCCGGCGTCATATTTTTATACCTTAAAGCGATAACCTACACCCCAGATAGTTTCAATATACTGAGGATTTGAAGTATCAAATTCTATCTTTTCTCTTATCTTTTTTATATGAACCGTTACGGTAGCTATATCACCTATAGAGTCCATATTCCAGATTTTTCTGAAAAGCTCTTCCTTCGTAAATACATGGTTTGGGTTTTCAGCAAGGAAAGTAAGAAGATCAAATTCTTTAGTCGTAAAGCTCTTCTCACCTCCGTCAACATACACTCTTCTGGCAGTCTTGTCTATTCTAAGTCCTCTTATCTCCACAACATCATTTGATTCATGTCCGCTGCCAACGAGTCTCGAATAGCGTGCCATGTGAGCCTTAACCCTTGCAACTAGCTCTGAAGGGCTAAAGGGCTTTGTAATATAATCATCCGCACCAAGTCCGAGTCCTCTTATCTTATCGATATCATCCTTCTTAGCTGATACCATAAGAACCGGAACATCTTTCTTTTCACGAATTCTCTTACAGACTTCAAATCCATCCATTCCCGGCAACATAAGATCCAGAATCACAAGGTCAAATTCTTCATTCAGTGCAGTCTGCAATCCCACATCACCTGAGTTTTCAATTTTCACTTCGAAATCAGATAATTCCAAATAGTCCTTCTCGAGGTCAGCAATCGCTTCTTCATCCTCAACTATAAGTATTCTGCTCATACCAGTGGCCTCCTGTCTTTTTTATTGTTTTATACACTCTCAAAATCATGGTCTACCACAGCTTCTCCGTCAGCCTTTTCATGATACTCCATGTACTTACGAAGCACGAAGTGCATGCATGTACCCTCTCCCTCGTGGCTGGTCGCCCAAATGTATCCACCGTGATCCTCTATGATCTTCTTTACAATTGAAAGTCCTATTCCGCTTCCTCCCTGCTTACTGTTTCGGGATGAATCCGTTCTGTAGAATCTGTCAAAAATGTTCGGTATATCCTGTGATCCTATACCTTTTCCGTTATCCTCTATCTCGACTCTTACAGAGTCAACTTCATCAAGTATTCGGATATCAATATTACCTGTTCCATCGTCTCTTCCCAGGTACTTAACGCTGTTACTTACTATGTTGTTAACTACTCTCTTTAGCTGCTCCGGATCAGCTACTATCTGTGTATCCGGCGCAGTGAGATTAGCATAATTCAGTTTTATATCCTTACTGTCGAGATCCATTCCAATTTCTTCTATGCAATCTCCGAAATAATCACCTACAACTATTCGGGTGAAATTGTAAGGAATTCTATTGTTATCTATACTTGAGTACAGGGTGAGCTCGTTTATGAGATTATTCATATCATTTGCCTTGTTATAAATGGTACGAATATATTTCATCTGTCTCTCAGGAGTATCCGCCACTCCCTCCAAAAGTCCCTGTGAG
Source organism: Butyrivibrio sp. AE3004 (assembly GCF_000703165.1). NCBI lineage: Bacteria > Bacillati > Bacillota > Clostridia > Lachnospirales > Lachnospiraceae > Butyrivibrio > Butyrivibrio sp. AE3004. The sequence goes on along the minus strand of NZ_JNLQ01000002.1, from coordinate 3,332,459 downwards.
TATCCCTTTATAGCGGTTATGGGTGTCTTAAGATCATGAGAAATGTTACTTATAAGCTCCTTGTTTTGTCCTTCTCTTATAACTTTCTCGTCAGCTGACTCTTTGAGCCTTAGTCTCATATCCTCGTAATTTCTGTAAAGCTCTCCGATTTCACCCTTATCACCTATGTCGGTTGGCAGCATATAATCAAAATTTCCGTCCTTAATATGCTGCATTGCCACATTTAACTCATCCACCGGCTCAAAAAAACCTTTCCTAAGCCAGGCGGTCAATATCAGACTTGTTGCTATCATTATCAGTGCAAAAGCTACAACCATGTAGGTTATAAGACTGGTGTAGGACTTAGCAACTGAGTTTTGTATGATTACAAATGAAGCAACAACCAGAATAAAAGGTAGAATTACTATTGTTGCCGATGTTATCATCAGCCTGGTTCTAAAACGCATGTATGCTCCTTAAGTATATCATATTTTAATATCCGGTATCTCTTCTTTAGCCTTGCCAAGAATTTCCTGCATTGCTTTATAATACAGATCGTATCTCCCCTGTCCTGTCACATTTTCCAGTTCCTCAATCAGCTTTGGTGAGCTTTCGATCACCTTTACAATTCTTGGATTGTATCTGGTGCCTGCTTCAGCCTGTAATTCCTTTAAAAGCCTTTTGCAGTCCTTACCTTTAGTATAACTTCGTGTAAGTATATCCGTACCTGCTTCTATTGAATCTGCAATTGAAATAAGATCAATTATTATTCTTATAGGTGATTTTGTATTATCATATGACAAAGGATATCCGTGAAGACCGTCATAATGCTTATGATGTCCCAATATAACATCGCCATAGGGCACAATTGCCGCATTTTTCTGTGCTTCTCTATATCCCACTTCAGTATGCTTTCTTATTGTTGCAAATTCCTTGGTATTAAGACTCCTGTTTTGTCTGTTTATGGTATCCGGAATATAGCATTTGCCTATATCATGAACCAATCCACTAATGGTTATAAATGATAAAAGATAAGCTTTATTTTTCTGAACATCCTCAGCAGACAATATGCCTCTTACTCCCACAAGAGCTTCGGGATCCTTGCTTATTATTTCATGCCCAATAAGAGTTGCAATTTTGGCAACCATCTGTGAATGTATATATGTAAAGGGCTGCCGTCTTACTATCATCTGCATTATAAACTGAACCTTATCAAGTTCGCTTGTAAGTACAGGCTCGACCGCATGATACCACTGTTCACATATAGGCTGCATCTCTCCTGTGAAAAACTTATACGGAATGTTTGATAAAACGGACATTGCTTTTGGCATAAACATTTCTGTATATTCTTCAAGTTTCCGTCCTTTAAGCTGCATTTTTTCAAGTACCATGATCGCAGTACATGCATACTTAAAATATCTCATTACAAGCTCATAGTTTACCGGATCATCCTTCGTAAAATCCGGTGTGGGAATAAGCTCATTTATGCTTTTTACTATTTTTTCAAATATTTCTTCGGATGAAATTTCTTTGCGGAGCCATTTATTAGTGATGCAGGTTCTAAATGCCGGAGACCCTTCTATATCTCCTCCGTTATTCTCTGCTCTTTTACTTGTCTCTCCGATAAGCTCTAAATACTTATCTCTGTCTTCTTCTGATAGTATTTCAATATTTTTGCACTTGGCCACAAAAGCATCTTCTGCAATTGATAAGTAGCGCTTTATATTTTCATTATCTTTATCCAGCTCCTGAACATTCTCGTTATCCCATAAAGTCCAAGCATCGTCATAGAGCCTTATACTCTCATTTTTTTCTGTATGAAAATTTGAGAGATAAATTATTAAATATGAATAGTCCTGGAAAATAAATTCCCTGATCTCGGGGCTTGATATCTGCGAATATCGACTTACCTCTCCAATAGATTTGCGAAAATATTCTATTGCAGTATTCATTCCCTTAGCATCTCCCAGGGAATGATAGAATCTGGCATATTCGCTTCCTAAAACATGATAAATTGCAACAAGAAACTCCGGTTCATCTATATCTATAAAAACCGGAAGAATACGCTCACAGAATTCGGTCAACACTACAAAGTCATGATGACCATCAAAGAAAAAACCTATGGCAAGATCATATAAAAGCTCTGCTTCTTCAGGGGTAATCTCATCAGAACAATTTTCCCACAGCTCTGCCATAAGCTCTTCATTCTCTTCGAATACATCACGCATAACATATGAGCGCTCAGAAAGAAGCTGAATCCAATCAAACGGATCCTGCAGAGTAAAAAGCTGATCTTCATAATTTTTAAGCTTTAAAGAGTTTTCAGTGTAAAGCTTCCTGAATTTCTCTGCAAGTTTTCTTTCTAACATATGTACCCCTCATATACACTAAAGAAAAAATATTGCAAAATATCAGTTAGAATTATAATACCATATTTCGTAAATATGCGCTATTAAACTTAGCATCAATTGCACAATTTAGTAGTATTTGCTAAAATTTTAGTACACTAATATTCAAGGAGGTTCCCATGAGTAAAAAGCGAAATTTCGTAATATTTGGCTTGTTGACTGCCCTTATGGGAGGAGGCGTTGCTGCAGCATCTATCTTCTATGATTTAGCAGTTGTACCAAAAAAGAAAACTCAGGAAGAAATTGATTCCAATCCTATTGATACAAAATCCGTAAAATGGCTTAGAGAACTGCCGGAGCGTGAAGATTTACACATTAATTCCATAGACGGATTAAGACTTCATGCACATTTTATTAAGGCAAATACAGAGAGTCATAAATATGCCATTTGTATTCACGGAGTAAACAGTGATGGTGAGTATATGGCATTATATGCAAAGCATTATCATGATATGGGAATAAACGTCCTTCTTCCTGATAACAGAGGCTTTGGTGAAAGTGAGGGTGATTATACCGGATATGGTTACTTTGATCGTCTCGATATATTGGAATGGATATATTACATCTTAAGAATGGATAAGGATGCCCGTATTCTGCTGCACGGAACCAGTATGGGTGCTGCGATAACACTTATGACTACCGGAGAGCATCTTCCCGATAACGTTGTTTTTGCTGTTGCAGACAGCAGCTATACAACACTTACGGAGGAATTCACAGATGTTTATAAGGGCATGAAGAGCTTTGTACCACCTTCAGTTGCGATTTTTGTAATTCGTCTGCTTATACTTCTAAAATGCGGCTACGATATTAATAAGGTTGATGTTCTTAACGCAGTTTCAAAGTCAAAAACACCTACTCTTTTTATTCACGGAGATGAAGATAGCCTGATTGATCCGCAGATGTGTGCACGACTTTATGAAAAATGTTCCGCACCTAAGCAGTACTGCCTCATACTTGGTGCAAACCACGTAAAGGGAGCTTACGTTGATCCGGATAAATATTGGAATAAAATAGACAGTCTTATGGAAAAGACCGGGTATTAAACCCGGCCTTTTCTTTATCTGTCATCTTCATTTAATTTTATAACCCATATACCGTCAATCTTTTTAGTACATCCGCTTGCAGGATATGAAGGCATATTTTTAAACTCTTCTGTTTCCATGAGCTTATCTTTTTGCTCCATGGTCACATCTCCTGTGTCTATACCTAAGAATATCTGAATAAATCTGTCCCTGTTGGTAGGAAGGAATATAAGATCCTCAAGAGTTGCCCCTTCAAAATCAACCAGCTCTTTTCCATTCATATTATGACTTGAAACAGGAAGAGGATCCGGATAAAAGCCTCCAAGAATAACCATGGGTTCGCCATATTGATAGCCTTCAGTATCCTCAAGCTTGGTAAATATTCTGTTGTAGTACTCCATGACACGGTTTTGCGCTATATAGCTCCTATAGTATGCATTATTTATCATTCTGGCACTCGAATATGCCTCCAGTATAAGCACGATAAATATTAAACCTGCAAAAAACACTGCTGCTTTTTTTGTTTTCTCACCTGCAGCCTCCGCTATTCTCTCCATACCTGCAATCAGGAAAAAATAAAATACGCTGTATGAATATATCATTACAGTTGAAGCATGGGAGAGCTGAGGAGCCATTACATAAACAAGTCCTAAAGCAAGCGGTAAGATCAAAATAAGAATTACTGAAAGTATACATCTTAGAAGATTCGAGTATACCTTTTTCCATACAAAAAGCAGTATTATGACAGCTATTAACATTACAACAAGAATTCTGTTAAATAATGTGGGAGC